>DAIRFU010000395.1:0-6763 GCA_036794935.1 Kofleriaceae bacterium
GTACGAGCGGCCGCGCCGCAGGATGCGGTGGCGATTCGAGACCTTCAGCGAGTCCTTCGCGCTGCCGCCGCGCGCGTCGCGGGGGTTCGCGCGGCGCACGTGCGACGCGATCGGGCAGCGCCGGCCATACGGATCGTGCTCGAGGTAGCGGAACGCGTTGAGGTGCTCGGGCGTCGCGTAGCGCGGATCGTCGCGGTCCGGTGACAGCACGAGCGAGGCGCCGCTCTTCCACCGCCCGACGAGCTTGGCACCGAGCAGCTCGGTGAGCGCCGCGGCGGCGGCCGGATCGGGCTCGAGCCCCTTCGCGCACGCGGCGAGGTAGCCCCAGAATGCGGCGACGTGCTGGTGCAGCTTGCGGAACACGAGATACGTGCCGTTCTTGCCGATGTCGAGGTCGCCCCAGCGTGGGCTCGCCGGCGGCTTGCCGTACGCGTTTGGATAGCCGAGCAGGATCTCGCCGGTCGCGATCGCGGGCTCGTCGTGGCGCGGCTCGTCGTGGCGGCCGGCGAGGAATGGCTGCGAGACGCCGTCGGCGAAGCCGAAGTGCTCCTTGCCGGCGAGTGAACGCGTGAGCTCGGGCTCGCGCACGGTCGCGCCGGCATCGCGGAGCAGCGTCCCGTGCTCGGCGATCAGCTCGGCGCGGCGGCCTTCGTCGCGCGCGAAGATCATGACGAGCACGTCGAGCTCGTTATCCCTGCCGAGCTCCCAGCCGCTGGGCTCGTCGTCGCCGAGGATGCGCGCGCGCGAGGCCATGCCGCGCTTGGCCTCCTGGGGCAGGCCGGCGAGGACCTCGTCGGGCACGCCGAGCTTCGCGAGGCCGGCCGGCGACAGCGCGAGCTGGATGCGATCGCCCGGCGCCGTCTTGCTCGTCGAGGCGCGCGCGACGTGCGGCCACACCTGGCCGAGCCACGCCCGCGAGCGCACCGCATCGCCGAGGCTCGCGAACAGGTAGGCGGCGAACGGGTGCTCGCCCCAGCCGGAGTAGACGAGGCCCTGGATGTCGTCGAGGTCGGCGGGGGAGGGCTTCGTCTTCATAGCCTCCTCAGCCAGGCGTCGAGATCGTCGTCGGGCAGGCCGCGATCGAGGTTGCGCCGGATCCAGATGTCATCGAGCACGTTCTGCACCGTCGAGTCGGGGACGCCGCTCCACCACACCTGGGTCGGGATCTGGTGGTCGCGTGTCCATTGCTTGAAGGCCTCCTCGTCGCGTGCACCGGCGCCGGTCAGGTGCCTGGTCGCCGGAAAGTCGAGCGTGTTGGACCACACGCCGGTGAGCCCGTAGGCGGCGCGATCGATGAACTCGCCGAGGTAGCTCTCCCAGCTCCCGTCGTAGTTGGAGAAGAACACGAGGCGGTGGCGTTTGCGGCCCTCGCTCCACCGATCGCGGATGATCACCCAGCGCGCGAAGTGAATGCTCGCGATGCCGCCGAGGTTGCCGCGTACCGAGTACACGCGCGCGGCGATGTCGATCGCGAACAGCACGAGCCCCAGCGTCGCGAGCCGGAACCAGCCGGGCTTGATCTCGACCACGTGCGTGAGCTGGTTCTGGGTGACCCGGTCCTCGAGCGCGGCCAGGCCCTTCTCGTCATGGACGGGGCGCCGGCTCGGGTCCGGTTGCTCGCGTCGCTCGCGCGCGCGCAGGACGACGTACCAGAATGGCCCGACGGTGAGCGCGAGCACGAGGAGCGGGATGCCGACAAACACGGCCGCGAGCAGCTTGCCGAGCGCCCAGCGCCACTCCTCGCCGTCGGTCCCGGAGATGTCGAGCTCGGGCCGGGTGGTGCGCACGTGCTCGTGGAGCTGGCGCTGGATCTCGCGGGCCGGCAGCCGGCGGAGCGCGGCGCGGCCGCCGTTCGTGTCGATCGCCTCGCGGATCGCGTCGTGGACGCGCCGATCGTTGACGACCTGCTCGCGCGGGACGCCGCGATACGCGGTGTAGAACGCGGACGCGCGCAGCGAACGGCCGAGCAGCCAGCCCACGCGCGCGCCGAGGTCGCGGGTCACCGGGTAGCCGTGGCAGCACTCGAGCACGTGCTCGATCGGGGTCACGGTCAGCGCACCGGCGATATACGTGCGCGGGTCGCGGTCGTGGTTTACCTCCCACGCGAGCAGCGCCGGCAGCTCGCCGTCCTGCTCGACGATCACGAACCGCATGAAGTGGGTGTGGGGCAGCTCGTGCGGCCGGAACACGACGTTGCCGGCGAGGTCGTTCGCGATCGCGGCGAGGCGCTCGTCGAGCAGCGCGCGGCGAGCCGGATCGATCTCGGCGACGACGGTCAGCGCCTGGGTCGCGTCGAGCATCGATCAGTCTTCGGCGGCGGGAAGCATCATGGTCAGCATGCGGTGCGGCTCGCGCACGCCTTCGCGGGCGAGCCACGCGCGCACGTCGCCACACAGCGCGGCTCCCTCGTCACCGCCGACGATGCGGCCCACGCGGTGGCGGGCCGCGTGCACGAACAGGTGGGCATCGGCGCGCTCGAGCCCGGCAAGCGCGCCGCGGTAGCGCGCGAGCGCGGTGTCGCGATCACCGGAGGCCTCGGCGATCAGTCCCTCACAGATCGCCGCGCAGTGACCGACGAGCGGTACGTTGCCCCGCAACATGCGCGCGTGGCCACGTGCCTGGGCGAGTGCCTCGCGGCGGCGCGACGAGCCCGGTGCGGCTCGGTACGCGCACGCGACGGCGTGACGCACGAGCGCGAACCGCAGCAACATGCCCTGCATCGACGACCGGTCGACGAGCGCGCGCCGGATCGGCTTCAGCTCGGCCGCGATGCGAGGGGTCGCGCGCTCGGGATCGCCGCGGTACAGCGCGAGGTCGATGCGCGACGCGAGCGCGAGCAGGTGCTGGAGCTGGTAGCCGCCCCGGACCTGGCCCGCGCCGGATTGACTCCGGCTCCCGGGATCGACGCTCGCCCACGAGCCGAGTGCGGCATCGAGCGCGTCCTCGATCGCGTCGGGCTCGGCGTGCGCGAGCCACGCGGCCGGAAACGCACAGTGCAGCGTGACCGCGGTGTAGCGGTTCCCGCCGCGCGTCGCCGCCTCGGCCATCGCGGGCACCACGCGCGAGAGCTCGCCGAGCTCGCCCAGGTAGTACAGCGTGAAGCAGCGGAACATGCTGACGGTGTCGAGCTCGAACCCCGCGCGGCCGACGACGGCGCGAAAGCTCGCGATCGCGTCGGTGAACTGCTCGAGCGCGGAGCGGAAGCGGTTGTGGAGGAAGAAGTCGACGAAGCCGCGCGTCGTCATCAGCTGCGACGGAGCGGCGACCTGATCGAGGCCCTCGGTCAACTCCTCGAGCCTGCCGAGCAGCTTGACCGCGCGCCGCGACTTCGCGGTCGCCGCGAGGAAGTCGGTCTCGAGCGCGATCGCGCGCGACACGCGCCAGCGCTCGCCGAGGCGCAGCGCGGACAGCAAGAACCGGGTCCCGAAGTCCATGCCGCGGAAGGTGTCGACCATCGCGAGGCCGAACGACACGCCCTCGCAGACATCGACGCGGGTCAGCTCGGCCTGGCTGATCTCGGTCAGCGAGCGCGGCGAGAACCCGAGCCCACGGATGCGCAGCCACGCGCGGCGCACGAGCATCGAGAGCAGCGCGCGCATCGGAGTCCGTGCCATCGCGAGGCCGACCCCGGCGAGCACCTTGCGGGTGAGCTCGAGGCCCTCGGTGACATAGCCGGACTGCAGCAACGAGCCGGATGCGCGGCGCCGCAGCTCGAGCGCGGTCGGCACATCGGCGCCCTCGGCCGCGACGAGGAACTGGTCGGCCGCGTCGCGCGGGCGCCCGGCATCGGCGAGCGCGTCGGCGAGCTGGGTGCGCAGCGCGCGGCGCTCGGCCTCGCTCCATTGCGTCCCCTCGAGCGCGATCGCGTACCAGCGCGCGGAGCGATCGAAGTCGAGGCGGGCGCGTGCCTCGTCGCCGGCGCGGCGCGCGTGACCGGCGGCATGGTCGACATCGCCGGCGCCGTACCAGTGACGCGCGAGCTGGTCCGCGGTGCCGGTGCCCGACAGGCCGGTCGCCAGCGCGCGATGGTGACGGCTCCGGCGCTCGGCCGGGACCTGGCTCAGCACCGCGCGCCGGATCCGCTGGTGGTGCGTCTCGATCGTGTCGTCGGCGCGCGAGCCCGACACGCGCACGATGCGCTGCGCGCGCAGCTGCGAGAGCAGGCGCGACAGCTCCGCGCTCGGCACCGCGCTGACGGCGGCGAGCAGCCGGCGTGGCATCGGCTCGCCGGCGACCGCGACGATCTCGGCGAGCAGCCGTCCCGCATCGCCGAGGCTGTCGATCCGCTCCGAGAGCATCGCATCGAGTCCCTTGCCCGCGATCTCGTCGAGGCTGCGGCCCTGCACGTAGCGCGTCAGCTCGACGAGGAACAGCGGGTTGCCATCGGCCTCGCGCACGAGCTTGCGCGCGAGCTCGCCGTGACCGTCGCCGAGGTTCGCGAGCGCGAGCGTCAGCGCGGCGTCCTGCGGCAGGGCAGGCACGTCGAGCACGGTGCGCTCCGCGGCCATCCGCTGCACGAGCTCGAGCACCGGCTCGCTGCCCTCGACGCGCGTCGCGAGCACGAGCAGCACGGCGGGCGGATCGGGCGCGCGCATGATGTCGGCGAGCAGCGCGGTCGTGTCGCGATCGACCCACTGCATGTCGTCGAGAAACAGCACGACCGTGTAGCGATCGCCGAGGCGCTGGAGCGTCTCGCGGAACGCGTCGAACGCCTGCGTGCGGCGGGCCTGCGGATCCGCGACGATGCGGGTGCGCGGCGCGTCCGCGATCGACGGTACGCGGTCGAGCACGGGGAACAGCATCGGCAAGAAGCAGGCGTCGCGCGGCAGCAGCGCCTCGGCCTCGTCGCGCGGCTGCCCCATCCACCAGTCGCTCAGCTCGTCGATCAGGTGATCGATCGCCTTGTAGGGCACGTCCTCGCGATCGAGGCAGCGACCCCGGAGCACCAGCGCGTCGGGGTGCGTCGCGTGCACGCGCTCGAGGAAGCGGCTGACCAGCGCGGTCTTGCCGAGTCCCGAGGGCGCACGCACGACCGCCACCGAGGCGCGGCCGCTGGCGAGCGGTGCGAGTGCGTGCTCGAGCGTCGCGAGCTCGGCGTCGCGGCCGAGGAAGCCGCCGTCGCGCGAGATGCTCACCGACGGCGAGCTGATCCGCTCGAGCTCGGTGATGCCGAGCCGGCGTAACAATCCGGCCCCGCTCGGCCGATCCGCCGGATCGCGCTCGAGCAGCTGCGCGCACAGCTCGTCGAGATCGGGCGGCACGTCGAGCGCGAGCTGCGAGGGGCGCTTCGCGGCCTCGGTCTGCTTCTCGAGCAGCACGCGCATCGGCGAGCCCTCGAACGGCAGCCGGCCGGTCAGCGCCTGGAACAGTACGACGCCGAGCGCATACCAGTCGGCCGCCGGCGTCAGTGCTGCATCGCCGGCGCACTGCTCGGGCGCCATGTAAGCGACCGTGCCGACGACCTCCTCGGCGCCATGGCGGCGCTCGAGCTCGGCGACGAGCCCGAAGTCGAGCAGCACGACGCGGCCACCACTCGTGACCTGGATGTTCGACGGCTTGACGTCGCGGTGGATCTTGCCGGCCGCGTGCAGGGCCTGGAGGCCGAGGCCGAGCTGCGGTAGCGCCGCGCGCAGTCGGCCGATGTCGCACGGCGTCGGCTGGAGCGGGCCGAGCGGCACCTCGAGGTCCGCCGAGCCGCCGGCGAGCGACGACGGCAAGCTCGCGATCAGCGGGATCGGCGTGTGCGCGGTCGAGGCCATCGCGAGCACGTCGTTCGCGGGCCGCGCCCACAGGTATGCGATCAGATCGACGCCGTCGAGCAGCTCCATCGTGAAGAAGCACGACTCGTCGGCGACCACCAGCTCGTACAGCGCCACCAGGTTCGGATGCGACAGGTCGGCGAGCGCGCGGAACTCGCGCTTGAGCCGGTACATCTTCTCGATGTCGGGATTCGCGATCGTCTTGAGCGCGACCTTCTGGCTGCGATCCACATCCTCGACCTCGTAGACCACGCCCATGCCACCGGCGCCGATCCGTCTCAGCACCTGATAGCGGTCGAACGAGCCCACGAGCTCCGACATGTCCCCGGCGGCGATCGTACACGAAGTCACCCGCCGCGCAGGCTGCGGGCGAGCTGACTCAGCGGGTAAACCGTCGCCCGGATCCCGTTGCGCAAGCCGAGCGGCCTCAACGCGCGGCCCTGGCGGAACATCGACGTGTGCAATGCATGCGCGTCGGCAGGCAGCCGCTCGACGAGCCGCAGCTCGGCGACCTCGGTCGCCGCACCATCGGCGTGCACCGAGAGCACCATCCGTGCGCGATCCGCGGCGAGATCCGCGTCGAGACGCGCAATCCGATCCGGTGCACGATCCGCCGCGACCGCCTGCACCGGCGCGAGCCGCAGGATCGCCGGGCCCGTCCCCATCACCCACCACGGCGTCACTGTCGAGTAGCGGTTCGCGAGGTAGTCGCCCGCGTTCGTCGCCGCGCGATCGCGCCTGGCCGTCGTGAACGACTCGAACGTGCCGAGCAACAGATCCTGATCGCCGACGCGACCATCGTCGCTCGCCGTCCGCTGCATGCGGATATCGAGCCCGAGCACGTCGGTGCCCGTCGTCGCATTGCCCTCGAACGCGCCCGACAGGCGCACGAGTGCTGGTCCGGCCAATTGCGGGCCGATCACCGGATCTCGCGCGCTCAGCTGGGCCCGGCACACCACGCCCTCGGCGTGCACCGCCCGCGCTCCGCGATACAGGCTGATGAA
>DAIRFU010000396.1:0-6762 GCA_036794935.1 Kofleriaceae bacterium
CGATGCGGATGTGGCCGAGCTGCGTGACCGAGCCGATCGGCTTGCCGAGCCCGCGACGGATCGCCTGGACACCGGCGATGAAGGTGGTCGCGACCGCGCCCATACCGGGCAGCAGGATGCCGAGCTTGCCCTCGGCGGCCTTGACGTTAACGCCTTTCTGAAGAGCCATGGCGGGGAACCTGCCTCAACGGTCGACGCAGCGCAAGCGACGAATCAGCCCGCGCGACGCTCGTCATGCGCCGGCTCGACGGAAGCGGCCGGCGCCGCTGCGACAAGACTACGCAGGCGCGCGATCTCCTCGCGCAGCACCTCGAGCAGGTGCTCGATCGTGCCGTCGGCGAGGTGCCCCATGTTCGCGATCTGGAGATAGTCGCCGGCGAGCACGCCCTTGCAGCCGTAGACCACGATGCCGCGCGCCTTGACCGCGTCGTAGAGTGGCTCGAACGCGATGCCCTCGGGCAGCCGGCACGTGACGATCGAGCTCGATTCGTGGCCCGTGGCCGTGAGCGGCGTCATGCCGAGCGCCGCCAGGCCGGTGCGTAGCTTGCTGTTGCGCTCCTTGTACATCGCGAACCGCGCGGCGTGACCATCCGCGAGGAACTCTGCGCAGGCGGCGTCGAGCGCGAAGTACACCGAGACGGCCGGCGTGAACGGCGTCTGCGCGAGCTCGTCCATGTAGCGGCGGTAGCGGCGAAGATCGAGGTAGTACGAGCGCGGCGAGATCGCCTCGATCCGGCTCCACACGTGCGGCGCGATGCACAGAAACGACGCGCCGCTGACCGCGTGCAGGCACTTGTTCGCGCTCGCGTAGCAGACGTCGATGTTGTCGCGGACCACGTCGAGATCCTCGGCGCCGAGCGACGAGACGGCGTCGACGACGAGCAGCGCGTCGTGGCGGCGGCAGAGCGCACCGACCTCGCCGACCGGGTTCAACAGCCCGACCGACGTCTCGTGGTGAATCATCGCGACAACCGCGATGTCGGGGTACGCGGCGAACGCGCGCTCGATATCCTCGATGCGGACCGGCTCGCCCCACTCGTAACGCAGGTGGACGACGTCCATGTCGTGCGTGGTCGCGACCTCGAGCAGGCGGCCGCCGAACGCGCCGTTGTCGATGATGAGCAGCTTCTTGTCCGACGGCACCGTCGAGACCAGCGCGGACTCCATCGCGGCCGTGCCGCTGCCGCTGATCGTGACGACCGTGTGGTGCGGCGTGCCGCGGAAGATCCGGCGCAGCCGGTTCGTCATCGACACCATCAGCTCGCTGAACACCGCGTCGCGATGGCAGACGTCGGGGTGGACGAGCGCGCTCTTCACGGTGGCCGTCGTGTTGACCGGCCCGGGGTTGAGCAGCGTGTATTGCGCGTGCGGCTTCGCGCGCAGCAGCGACTGGATGCTGTCCTCGACGTCGACCGGGCGGCGTGCCGCCCAGGCCCACGACGCGCTGGTCACCGCGACGACACGGCCGCCGCGTGCGAGCTCCTGGAGGCCGGCCTCGAGCGTGGGGTTCGGCAGCGCGGCGAGCGCGTCGAGGATCCTGCGATCGACGAGCGCGTGGCCGGTGAACACGCCGTCGGCACCGACGAGATCCTCGCCGAGCGACGTCACCGTGTAGACATCGGTGTCCTGCTGGCGCGCGAGCTTGACCCGCACGTCGGCGCCGGGCTCGACCTCGGGCGTCAGCGACACCGCGACGGCCGCGCTCGCGTCACTGCGCTCGAGCTGCGCGAGCAGGCGCAGAGCCTCGAGCTCGGGCGGCCGGTCGGCGCGGACGATCAGACAGCGGTCGGCGCGCTCGAGCCACGCCTTCGCGAGCAGGACGGCCGAGCCGCTGAGGTTGCGCCAGCTCGTGTTCGCCAGCACCTCGACGCGAAGCTGCGGCAGCTCGTGCAGGCCGAGTCGCTCGCGCAGCAGCTCGGCGTGGCGGCCATCGACGACGGCGACCTCGCGGACCCCGAGCGCGGCGAGCGTCTCGAGGCTCTTGCGGACGGCGGCGACCAGCGCGGGCGATAGCTCGTGGCCCGCTTCGAACGCGGGACGCGTCGCGATCACCACTGCATGCGTAACGGACATCGGCGCGTGCACGTGCAACTAGTACACCCGCGCGAGAATCAATCACTTGCGCCGTTCGCCGTCAACTATTGAACGCCGGCAGCCGCGGTTTTGGTCCCGAAGACGCGCTTGACTCGATCGGACCGTCGCGTATCGTGCCGCGGTCGCATGAAAGCCGTGATCCTCGCTGCGGGGGTAGGTTCGCGCCTGGCGCCGTTGACCGACGAGCAGCCCAAGGTTTTGGTCCCCGTCCTCGGGAGATCTCTGATCGCCCGCCAGCTCGACCACCTCGCCGCCGCCGGTATCCCGAGCGAGGACGTGATTGTCGTCGGTGGATATCGTATCGATCAGCTGCAGCGCGCGCTCGAGGCCGGCGGCTTCGCGTGCAAGGTCGTGCTCAACGAGAAGTACGAGCCATGGGGAAACTTCTACTCGCTGCTCGTCGCCGAGCCGCTGCTGCGCGGCCACGCGTTCCTCCAGCTCGACGGCGACGTGATCCTCGACGACAAGATCCTGCCGCGCCTGATCGCGGCACCCGGCGAGGCGCTGCTCGCGACCGATACCGGCGCCGATCTCGACGGCGACGCGATGAAAGTCGAGATGGCCGGCAAGGCCGTCCATGCCCTGGACAAGAAGCTCGATCCCGCGCGCTGCATCGGCGAGTACATCGGCGTCACCCGGCTGTCGGCCGCGGCCGGCGCCGCGGTGTTCCGAGAGCTCGCCGGGTTCCCGGCCGCGAACCTGACCCACGAGTACTACGATCACGCGTACCACCGGCTCACCCAGCGCGGCGAGGTGCCGTTCTCCATCGTACGGGTCGACGACTGCCGCGTCCTCGAGATCGACGATCACGCGGATCTCGCACGCGCCGAGGCGGTCCTCACCGCGTCCGCGTGAGTGCGCCGATGCCGTCGCCTTCAGCGGTCCCCGCGGTGTTCGACGCGGTCGTGCTCGCACGCGCGCCGACCGCGCAGACCAAGCTACTCGGCATCACGCTCGCCGAGCGCGGCCGCCGGGTCGCGGTCAGGGCCGGTGCGCGGCGCGTCTACGTCGCCGACAGCGAGGCCGCCATCGAGCGCCTCGCCGCGTGGGATCGCGAGCGCGGCGACGCCGGTCTGCTCGTCGTGCGCGCCGGCGATCAGCTCGTCCACCTGCCGCTCGTCACGCCGCTCGTCGCCGCCTCCGGCGATCGCCGCATCGCGGTCGGTCCGGGCGGCGAGTACGCGGGTGCGCTGTGGGCAGACGCGGCCCACGCCGCCTCGGTGATCGCGGCCATCACGGTGTCACCCGAGACCGCGGAGCAGAACCTCGTCGCCGGCTGGCCGAGCGCGACGCGCGTCCGTCACGGCGACATCGCGCGCCATGCCGCGACGACGCCCGACGAGCAGCGTGGCGCGGAGCGCATGCTGCTCCAGCTGCTGATCAAGCCGGCCGAGGACAGCCCGGTCAGCAAGTACGTCTACCGGCCGCTCTCGCGCCCGCTCACCCGCGCCCTGCTCCACACGCCGATCACCGCGAACCAGGTCTCGCTGATCGTGGCGGTGATCGGCCTCGCCGGTTGCGCCCTCACCGCGCTGCCGAGCCAGGCCGCACTCGTCGCGGGCGCGTTCCTCGTGTTCCTGTCGTGTGTCGTCGACGGCTGCGACGGCGAGATCTCGCGCATGAAGCTGACCAGCTCGCCGTTCGGTGCGTGGCTCGACACCGTGATCGACGAGGTGACGCAGGTCAGCTACTTCTTCGCGATCGGCTATCACACGTACCAGCACCATCCGTCGGGCTGGCTCGCCGGCTCGATCGCGCTCGGTGGCGTCTGCTACGTGGCGACGATCTACGCGATCTACTTCTTCTCGATCGTCGTCATCAAGAAGGGCGGCAGCCAGTACTACGCCGGCGATCTCGAGATCGTCGACGCCAATGGGGCACCGGCGCTGCGGCCGCGCGTCAAGGTCTCGACCGCACCCGCGTGGGCGAAGGCGCTCGGCCAAGTGTTCCTCTACATGATCCGCCGCGACTTCATCAACCTCGCCGCCCTCGCCGTCGCGCTGTTCGACGGCTACGTCGTGATCTACGCCGGCATCTGGCTCGGCACCGTCGTCGCTGCCGCGATCATCGTGCCCGAGCACCTGCGCCTGCACCGTCAGCTCGCCGAGATCCGGCGCCGCGGCGGCGTGCCGCGCTACGTGTCGGCCTGAGGCGGCGGCGTGTCTCGCAGCGATCGCACCGCGGTGCGTAGCGACAGGCCCTGCGTGTACGCGAGCAAGAGCCCGGCGCTGACGACCGCCACGACCGCCACGATGCCGAGCTCGATCGCCGGCGCAATGCCGTCCACCGCGAAGCGTGTCGCGGCGGCGAGCACGCCCGCCGCGAACAGGCACGCGGCGACCCCGCCGACCGCGCGCAGGTACTTCAGCGCCGACCAGCCGATCGTGTGCGTCGCCAGGTACGCGAGCACGCCGAACGCGATGGGGTACCCGACCGCCCAGGCGACCGCGACCGACTCGTAGCCGAGCGGACCGCCGAGCACGAGCGCGCCGAGCACGTACATGATCGGCATCGTGATGGCGGCCGTTGCCTGGTAGCGGATCGTGCGGTCGGGCCGGCCGACGCCGTCGAGCAGCGGCGGCATCACGAAGCTGACCGCGCGCAGCACCGCGACCGCGCACAGGATGCGGATCGCGGTCGCCGCTCCGGTGAAGTCCGGGAACAGCAGCGCGAGCAGATCCGGCGCGGCGACGCCGACCACCGCGGCGTAGATCATGACCGTGATCAGGTTCAGCTTCGTGAACGATACGAACTGAGCGACCAGCTGGTCCTTCGCGTGGCGTAGCCGCGCGAACGCCGGGAATGCGATGTCGACGACGACGTTGGAGATGATGCGGACCGGCTCGAGCACGATCTCGTACGCGAGCTTGTAGGCCCCGAGCGCCTTGTCGCCGAAGAAGAACCCGACGATCGGGTAATCGACGTTCGTGTAGAAGTAGAACAGCAGCTGGCTGCCGGACGTGCGCAGCCCGAACGTGACGTAGTCCTTCGCGTCGCGCAGGTTGAACGAGGCGCTCGGCCGGTACGAGTGCCGCAACTGGAGGCCGACCGCGTAGACCACGGTGCGCGCGAGCGGGCCGAGCACGAAGCACCAGATGCCAAACCCCGCCCAGGCGAAGCCGACCTTGCCGAAGAACTCGGCGAGGTTCGCGAGGATCTTGATGACCGAGAGCTCCTTGAACCGGAGCTCGCGCTTCATCATCGCGGCCGGGATGATGTACGCGTTCTGGAGCAGCAGCTTGCCGCCGTACGCCATCAGCATCCAGCCGACGATCACGTGGCCGTAGAAGTGGCGTGCCACCGGCAGCGCGGTCACCGCGATGATCGTGAAGAACAGGACCGACAGCAGCAGGTTGACCCAGAACACCGTCGACACGCGCGAGGGCGTGTGATCGTCGCGCTGGATCAGCGCCGCCGACAGCCCGAGGTCGGTCGCCTGGTCGAGGATCGGAAAAATCCAGACGCACTTCGTCGCGATCCCGTACTGCTCCTGGTCGATCCAGTTGTTGAGGATCACGAAGATCGCGACGATGTCGAGCAGGCCGACCGCGGTGCTCGCGAAGCCAAGCCACGCCAACCCTCGGTTGACGCGTGTCGACATTCGCTGAGGTGTCATCGCCTGGGCTGCAGCCTAGCGCGCCACGGGATCAGGTCCACCAGCGCTCGCGCGCGAGCACCTGCTCCGCGTGGCTGCGCTCGTGGGGCTCGTCGATCTCCAGCCAGCCGTGCCCGCTGATATCGGCGATCACCGGAGGCCCGCTCCGAGCGAGCTCGACGAGGATCGCCTCGACGTGGCTCGTGTCACCCTTCTCGGATAGCACGCGTCGTGCGGCCGCGAAGTAATCGTCCCGTCGGGATCCGGGCACGAACGTCATGCCGACGTAACCGCAGTCCCAGGTCGGTAGTGGTTTGGCCATCGCTACGACCCGGCGCTGGGCGTCGAGCTGCACCTTCATGTCGTCCGCGCCGAGCGTGCGGTCGAAGTCGCAGAACGCGGTGATCTCGGTGGCGGCAGCGCAGGTATCGCCGACGAGCTTCGCGATCGACGGCTTGTAGACGTGGTCGGTGTTCATCAGCAAGAACCCGCCCGGCGCCAGCGCGGGCGCACCGGCCAGCATCGATAGCAGGTTGCCCTTGCGAAACTCGGTGTTCTCGACGACGACCGCGTCGGGAGCCACGGCGGCCACGCGCGCCGCGACGTCGCCATGACAGAAGCCGCCAACGACGATACGCCGGTCGCCGCCGGCAGCGCCGGCGAATGCGAGCGCGTACTCGACGAGCGGCCGCGACGCCACCTCGATGAGGGCCTTCGGCGTCGCCGTGGTCAGATCCTTGAGGCGGCTGCCGAGCCCCGCCGCCATGATCATCACCTGCATCAGGCAGCTGCCCTTGCTTGCAGCAGCTCGGCGAGCGCGTGCGCGTCGTCAACGACCGCGACCTGCGCATCCCAGTACTGGAAGTCCTCGCGCGTGAACGTGCCGAGCCGGCCGACGAACGCGATCCCGCACTCGCGCGCGAGCTCGCCGTCCTTCAGCGAATCGCCGCAGAACACGATCTCGTCGAGCCCGATGCCGAGCGTCTCGCACGTGTGCGCGACGTGCGGCCGCCCCTTCGCGAGTCCGGCGCTAGCGTCGAAGCCGAGCGCGAGGTCAAACCGGAACGTCTCAC
>DAIRFU010000921.1:0-1917 GCA_036794935.1 Kofleriaceae bacterium
CTGCGCCTGCTCGAGGTCCACTTCCTGCCGGGCGCGAACAACACGCTGTTCGAGCTCTCGTTCACCAACGACCTCACCGACATCAAGGTCTACACGCGCTGCCTCGTGCCGATGAACGGCGGCTGCATCTACACGCCGGACGCGACGGTGTGGAAGTGGATCGCCGAGACCAACCGCGGCGGCGACGAGGTCGTGGTCGGCGCGCGGGCCACCGACGATACGGGCACCGGCGTCGGTACCTCGGCCGCGATCAAGCTCGCGTTCAGCTTCGAGAACGTCAAGGGTGGCATCTACTACTGGAAGGCCTCTGGCGGTGCGACGGGCGACTCGGCGATCATGCGCTTCGATTTCGGCGACGTCATGCAGCAGACCGCCGAGCGCTTCGTCGGGCCCGACGCGGCGGGCGGCAAGTGCGTCGGCTGCCATGCGCTGTCACGCGACGGCACGAAGATGGTCGCCGCCGCCGGTGGCTGGGACGTCGAGGACAGCCTGGTGGTCGATGTGGCGACCGCGACGCGCACCGCGACCCCGGCGAAGACCGCGTTCGCGTCCTGGAACCCGGATGGCACGGCGTACGTCGGCGTGTTCGCCTACACCGGTACGCCGTCGTACGACCTGATGCTGTTCGACGGCACCACCGGTGCCCAGACCGGCACGATCGACGTCGGCGCGACGCAGGACCAGCCGGCAAATCATCCCGACTGGTCGCCCGATGGCTCGCGCATCGTCTACGTGCGCAACGGTGCGGTCTCCACCCCCGACGGGGTCAACAACCAGCGCTTCTTCGGCGGCAGCATCGACATGGTCACCCAGCAGGGCACCACGTTCGGGACGCCGACCGAGCTCGTGCCCGCGGTCGCCGGCCGCAATCGCTATTACCCGTCGTTCGCGCCCGATGGCGCGCTGCTCGCGTTCAACGAGTCGACGTGCGCGGGTGCGACGCCCGATGCTTCGTGCAACGCCGACTCGGATCCGACCGCGACGATCTACGTCGTCAAGCCCGAGGCGGGTGCGACGCCGGTCGCGCTGGCGCGCGCGAATGCGCCGGGCAAGACCGACGCCGCCACCGCGCTGACCAACTCGTGGCCCAAGTGGGCGCCATTCGAGTTCCAGCGCACGCAGACGCCGGGCTCGCGGCTGGTGTGGATGACGTTCTCCTCGACGCGCAACTACGGCCTGCGCACGCCGCCGCCCGGGACGAGCGCCGAGTCGACGTCAGGCTCGCTGCTGTGGATGGTCGCGATCGATCCCGAGAAGGCCGCCGCCGGTGAGGATCCGAGTGCCGCCGCGTTCGCGCTGCCGTTCCAGGACCTCGAGACCTCGAATCACATCGCGCAATGGACGAAGGAAGTCATCGTCTTGCAGTGAGCCGAGCGGGCGGGGCGCGGTCACCAGATCGGACTTGTGGCGACGGGGGCGGTCCGGTATGAACGCCGCCCCATGCAGCGCGCCCTGATCCTGCTCCTCGTTCTCGGTGCTTGCGCCACGGTCTCCGACGACTCGCAGAGCGACGAGCAGACCGTCGGCGGCACGCAGTACATGGACATCCTCGACTTCACGCCCGACCAGGACGCGTGGCTCGGGATCCGCAACGAGCTTCGCCAGGAGCTCGACGAGATCTGCGGTGACACGTTCTGCGAGGGCGAGTACGCGAACCTGACGGCGCTCACGTTCACCTGCTCGGTCACCAGCAAGCGGGGCAAGGTCAAGGACTGCGTGTGGACGTTCGCGGCCTCGCTCGCGGAGGTCGATCCAGCGACTGCCGCGATCGCGGTCGATGCACCAACGTTCCAGTGCCACATCCGCCCCACGCTCACCGCGAAGCAGCTGATCGCGTTGCTCGCCGGCCGCAGCGACGCCCTCCATGTCCCGCTCCCCGGCACGACCTCGATCTACGAGGCGATCGGCGAGTGCTTC
>DAIRFU010000922.1:0-1915 GCA_036794935.1 Kofleriaceae bacterium
ACGGCGGCGACATCACGCGGGCGGCGAGTCACCGCGCGATCGCCGACCTGATCTCCGAGCCGACGCTCGCGCGCGACTGGCAAAAGGGCTACCCGCGCGTGCTCGCGGCCGTCGAGGAGCGGTTCGTCCGGCCGTCGGTCGCCGTGTTCCTCGAGCGCGCGACGCTGATGAAGATCCTGACCGGGCCCAGTGATCAGCTCGCGCGCGAGCTCAACGCCAAGCGCGTCATCCTCGATCCGGCGCCGGCGTGGCTGCTCGGCCTGCTCGGCGGCGCCGCGATGGCCGCGATGGCCGGACGCGCAGGACGCGCGCTCGCCGCGATGCTGCCGCAGTCCACCCGCGACCGCGCGAGTGCGTTCGTCAACCGCGCCCAGGACGCGATGAAGGAGTCCGGCGCGCACCCGTTCGCGCTGCTCGGCTTCGACCCGATCGAGCTGTGGTCCCGCCTCAAGCACCACTACCGGTAGAGCGCATTCGTTGACATATTCACGGGTACCGTCATGCGCAGATGCGGCAAGCCAACGCGAAAGCAAGAGGGCCACGAGCTCGAGCTCGGCGTCACGCACGGCGACCCGTTGCCCGGCGTGCCGCTCGGTGACTGGTCGGCGTTGCGTCGCTACCTCGACGAGCTCGACACGGTGGACGACTTGGAGCGGTTCGGCACGTGATCGCGATCGACACGAACATCCTTCATGGCAACCACGGCCGGTGAGCCGGCGCGCTCGCGCTAGTCGCGGCGCAACGTCTGCTGCGTGCTGGTCAGCGGATCGTCGGGCAGGTGCTCGAGCAGGCCGTCGAGCTCGGCATAGCGGTCGCCGCAGCGCGCACACGTCAGATCCTCCGGCAGCGTCTCACCGCAAGCGCAGACCCAGCCGGCGCGGCGGCCGGGCGCACCGAGGACGAGCGCGTGCGGCGGCACGTCGGCCGTGATCACGGCGCCGGCGCCGATCATCGCGTACTCGCCGATCGTCACGCCGCACACCACGGTCGCGTTCGCGCCGATCGTCGCGCCCTTGCACACGAGCGTGCGCGCGTACTCGGCCTTGCGCTCGACGTGGGCACGCGGGTGCTTGACGTTCGTGAACACGCACGACGGTCCGAGGAACACGTCGTCCTCGAGCGTGACGCCGTCGTAGATCGAGACGTGGTTCTGGATCCGGCAGCCGTGACCGATCCGGACCTTGCCGATGAAGCACCCCTGGCCGATCGAGCAGCGGCTGCCGATCCAGGCACCCGGCATCACGTGCACGAAGTGCCAGATCTTGGTGTCGCCGCCGACGTGCGTGTTCGGTCCCTCGACGATCGCGGTCGGATGAATGATCGGATCGGCGGCTGGCATCGATGTCGGTCCCGCGGGCTAGGATGCGCCGCCGATGCCGAAGCGTCCACCCCGTGAAGCCCGCGAGTTGCCCGTCCCGCACGACCTGCGCGGTCCCGGGCCGACGCGCGCGCACGGCGACCTGTTCGGGCAGCTCTGGCACGCCGACGTGTTCGACCTGCTCGCGAAGGTCCCGGACGCGTCGGTCGACCTCGTGGTCACCGATCCGCCGTACGCGATCGCGAAGGAGGCGTGGGACGAGTTTCCCTCGCTCGACGCGTACGTCGAGTGGTGCGACCGCTGGCTCGCCGAGGTCGCGCGCGTGCTCGCCCCGCACGGCTCGGCGTACGTGTGCGGGTTCTCGGAGATCCTCGCCGAGGTCAAGGTGAGGAGCGCACGGCGGTTCGCCGGCTGCCGCTGGCTCGTCTGGTACTACAAGAACAAGGCGAACATCGGCACCGACAAACTCCCGAAGCCGAACCCGAAGCGTGTCGACGAGATGCAGCGGCTCTCGCAGATCCTTGGCGTGCCGGCCGCCGAACTCGAGGCGACCGTCCGCGAGATCAGCCCGCGCGCGCGGATCGACGCACATGCGCA
>DAIRFU010000397.1:0-6747 GCA_036794935.1 Kofleriaceae bacterium
CGTGATGTCGATCGATCACAGTGTCGTGCCCAATCCGATCGCGACGATGACGGACAGCGGACTGCAAGTCGGCTTCAGCGAGACGAAGTGCCTCAAGTTCACGCAGACCGGCACCTTCGGCTTCATGTGCAACCCCCACGGGTTCGTGGGGACCGTGACGGTCAACTAAGGGGAGCGCGGCTTCGCAGCTACGAGACCACGGCGCGACGATCCATATCATCGACGCCTGAGTGCAGCTACTCTCGGTCCATGTGGCGGTGTGCCTGCTGGGGCTTGTTGTTGTGTGCGTGTACGGCGTGTACTCGACCGAATCCCGCTGCGGTCTGCGATGCGCGCGCATGCAGTGATCCCGCGTTTCCGTTCTGCGACATCGATGGCGTCATCGGTGGGGAGCCCGGGCATTGTCTCGCGGTGCAGTGCACGCCAGATACGTTTGCCGCCTGTGACGGCGACGCCGCGCTCGTCTGCAACGCGACGGGAGACTCGTACGAAACCCAGGAGTGCGGAGGCGGATGTGACGCACAGGCAGGATGTCTGCCGTTCTGTACGCCGGGGGCGGCACTTTCGTGCTCGAACGCCGAGCTGGTCACGTGCAATCCCGAGGGCACGGACACGGTCACCGAGAGTTGTGCACTGGGATGCGCGGCTGCTGAGAACCGCTGTCTGTCCTTCCAGCCGTCGAATGGTCTCGGACCGGTGCTCGCCGATTCGGCGTCCAAGCCGGCTGTGATCCTTCCAGCGGGCACTCGCATCGACACGGATCTCGAGCTGGTGCAAGACGCGAACGGAACTGACATCAGCGTCACGTCCAGCGTCGTGCCGCAGGCCGGTGGGCCGGCCATTTTCGTCCTGCAGGCGAGCTCATTCGATGTCGATGACACCGTTGTGACCGGCAGCCGTGCGTTCGCGTTGGTGGCGCATGGTCACATCAGCGTGGTTGGTCGTCTATCGCTCCGCGCGACCGGCCGAGTACCCGGGCCCGGCGCGCAGGAACCACCAGCTGCCTGCGCCGCTGCTTCGACGTCGCAATATCAGGCCATCGGAGGAATCGCGAACATGGGTGCTGCTGGCGCGGCGAATCACGAGCGTGGCGGGCACGGCGGAAGCACGTTTGATTACGGCGGTAGCGTTCAGTCGACCTTTTCGCCCCTCGCGGGAGGCTGCCGCGGGGGAGCGATCCTCGACATGATGGGGGCGACGACGATTGCCCGCGGCGGTGGCGGAGGCGGAGCGATTCAGCTGGTTTCTGGTGGGCAGATCGTCCTGAGTGATCAGGATCTGATCGACCTCGGTGCGGGAGGCGGCGAATCGAGTGCCGGCGGAGGCTCCGGCGGTACGCTCGTATTCGAGGCGCCGCAGGTCTCCATGACCGGAGCCAGCGCTGGCGTGACCGCGAACGGCGGTGCCGGCGGCGGATGTGATGGCGGCATCGGTGCCGATGCACTCGCCAGCACGGCAAAGGCTCTCGGACCGGCATGCAGCTACTTCTATGGTGGCAACGGAGGCACAGGTGCGGAGCTGCCGGGCAATGGCTGCACGGTGCAAGTTGATTGTGCGATGGGAGATCCTGCGCCCCGATACGGTGGCGGCGGTGGTTCGGTCGGCCGCATGCGCGTTGCTACCATGCCTGGCGGGTTCTCGAGGGTTACGCCCGTTCTGAGTGTCCACATCACGACTGCGACGCTTGCAATCGAGTAGCGGTGCGTCCCCGGCCGGGCGGCCGCTTGTCATCCAAATTGGATGTCTTCATACTTCCAGCATGCCGAAGCTGATCCAGCTCAAGAACGTGCCGGACGCCGTGCACCGCACGCTCAAGGCACGCGCCGCGCAGGCGGGCATGACGCTCTCGGATTACCTCGTGAAAGAGATCACCGAAGTTGCCAGGCGACCCACCCTCGAGGAGATCGTCGCGCGTCTCGAGGCCCGCGGACCGATCGACAAGCCATTCGACTCCGCCGCGGCAGTTCGCGCCGAACGCGAGTCTCGCCGGTGATCGTACTCGATGCGTCGGTGGTGGTCGATCTGCTGCTCGGCCTCGCGCCGCATGCAGCGGAGATCTCGCGGCTGCTCGTGGCGGAAGCGCCGCAGCTGTTTGCACCGCATCTGCTCGACGCCGAGGTCGCGCAGGTGATCCGCCGTCGTGTCCAGGGCGGGAGCTTGCGGGCTGCGGACGCCGTCGCGGCCCTGCGCGTGCTCACCACGCTGCCGATTGTCCGCCACTCGCACGTGCCCTTCGTCGAGCGAGCGTTTCAGCTCCGGGGCAACGCGACCGTTTACGACGCGCTCTACCTCGTGCTCGCCGAGGCGCTGGGCGCGAGGCTCGTCACTCGCGACGCCGCACTGGCCGCCGTCCCTGGATGTACGGCACGGGTGCACGTGCTTCGATAGTCGCGCCGACGGTTCGAGCGGGTCAGAAGTCGAAGCCGGCGGACATCGACAGCGTGCGCTGCGAGGCGGCGGTGTCCTTCGCGTCGCAGACGGTCGTCGTCGCGTTCGGCATGCACGCATCGCTGGTGCCGCCGCGATCGTCGACCGAGCCGCCGGCGAGCGCGAACTGCGCCTCCACGGTCAGCTGGAACACGTAGTACTGGAGCTTCGCGCCGAAGAAGATCCGGTGGCGCAAGATGGTGTCCTGATCCTTGAACACGAAGTTGTTGAGCAGGTCGTCCTCGTTGCCCATCACGAGCGGATCGACGTCCGGCGTCGGATCGATGACCTCGGAGCGCGGCACGATCATCAGGAGGTTCCAGCCGCCGTACGGGTCGAGGCGCCAGGTGCTACCGACGCCGACGTGCTTGGAGATCAGGACGTCGAGCGAGGCGACGGTCAGGTCGAGCTCGCGCTGGTTCATCATGCGGGAGACGGCGCCGCGGACGGCCAGCGACGGGATCGGTAGCTGGTGGTAACCCTCGTGGAGCGCGAGCTTGGTGTAGAGCTGGCCGCTCCAGGTGTTCGAGTCGACGAGGTGGACGGCGCCGGCGCCGACCTCGAGCGAGGGCACCGGGAACCACATGCCCTTGCGCGCGAACAGGCCGATCGTCCGCAGCATGCCGTCGCCGTGCGCGGCGCCGCCGGTGCCGGCCGGATCGGGCGAGCCCTGGAGCACGCGCCAGTAGGAGGCGGTCGAGTCGATGGTGGTCGTCGAGTAGTCGACGGTGAGCTGGAAGCCGCCGAAGCCGATGGTATCGGCCGGGGTGAGCAGGTGAGGGGCGAGGACGACGCCGAGCTGCGAGGACAGCGCGCGCAGCTCGAGGTTCTGCGGCACGACGCCGGTCAGGTTGCCACTGCCGTCGGTCATCCGCGTGACGAGGCGATCGAGCACGAGATCGTTCCGATCGGCGTGCGCCGGCGTGGCCATGCAGAGGAACGCGAGCGCGATCCCGAGTCGCATCACGGCGAGCGTAACATCAGTTGCTCGCGAACACGAACGGGTAGGCACGGTTGCATGTTACACACGCGGCATGCCCGAGTACGCGACGATCCTCGTCGATGATCGCGGTCCGATCGGCCGCATCACCCTGAACCGTCCCGACAAGCGCAACCCGATCGGCCCGGCGACGTGCGGCGAGCTGGTCGCGGCGCTGGCCGCACTCAAGGCGAACGCCGACGTGCGGGTCGTGATCCTGACCGGCGCGGGGAAGGCCTTCTCCGCCGGCGGCGACCTCGCCGCGATGCAGCCGGGCGGCGGGCCGACCGCGACCCTGGTCGAGCTGTTCACGAGCATGCACGAGCTCGGCAAGCCGATCATCGCGATGGTCAATGGCCCCGCGCTCGCCGGCGGGCTCGGCCTCATGGTGGCGTGCGACCTGGTGATCGCCGCCGAGACGGCCGAGCTCGGCACGACCGAGATCGCGGTCGGCCTGTGGCCGATGATGATCACCGCCGAGATCACGCGCTCGGTCGGCCGCAAGAAGACGCTCGAGATGATGATGACCGGGCGCAAGCTGTCGGCGAGCGAGGCACTCGAGGCGGGCCTCGTCAACCGCATCGTGCCCGCGGCCGAGCTCGAGGCCCAGACGATGCAGCTCGCGTCGGAGATCGCCGAGCGCAGTCCGGCGGCGCTCCGGCTCGGCCTCCACGCGTTCTACCGCTCGCAGGACATGGAGCTCGAGCCCCAGCTGCGCTATCTCCAGGCCGAGCTCGGACGCGTCCTCGCGCTCGAGGATGCGCGCGAGGGCATCACCGCGTTCTTGCAGAAGCGCAAGCCCGTGTGGAAGGGCCGCTGAATACGTGGATGTCAACGTAGCTCCGCTCACGCCGGAAATTGTCAGCGGAGGGCGACGGCTGGCTTGATACGCTCGGGTCATGACGCGAGTCGGTGTCGCGCTGCTGGCCGGGATGTTCGCGCTGGCGAGCGCACCAGGCGAGGCCGCGCGGCACACGAGGACGTCCGCGGCGAAGACGCGCGCGAAGAAGGCCGAGCTCGCGAAGCGCAAGAAGCTGAAGAAGCGCCGCGCCAAGCACCGCTCGCGCCACAAGCACCGGCGCAAGGTCGCCGCGAAGGCCCGCGCGAGCGAGCAGCACCTGCCGCACGGCTTCTCCTGGCCGCCGAACAAGGCGATGAAGGCGGCGGGCGCGGCCTGCGAGCACCACCTCGACGAGATCGGGCTCGCGTGGGAGCGCGCGACGCCCCGGGGCAAGATCGTCGACCCGGTCTACGTGCCGAGCATGGAGATCGGCGGCATCAAGTACACGCCGGCCTATCGGATGAAGCCCCGCCGCCTGTCCTGCGAGCTGGTGCAGACGCTCGCCGCGATCGGGCCCGAGCTCTACGCGCTCGGCGTGCGCGAGGTCCGGCATGGCAGCATCTATCGCAACACGAAGGTGCGCGTGCACGGCACGACGAAGCCGTTTCTGTCACGCCACGCACTCGGGATCGCGATGGACATCAAGGCGTTCGTCGACGACAAGGGCCGCGTCGCGAACGTCGAGCTCGACTACCTCAAGGGCGACCCGCTGCTCCATGCCATCGAGGACACGGTCAACCACAGCCACGAGTTCCGGATCGTGCTGACTCCCGGCAACGATCCACTGTCGCATTACGACCATTTTCACTTCGAAGCGGCGGTGGACTTCACGGCTTTTCGCTAGCATCTCGATATGGCCGATCCAGTCGTCGAAGTCGTTACCAACCTCGGGACGTTCGTCATCCAGCTCGAGCCGGCGAAGGCGCCGAAGAGCGTCGAGAACTTCCTCGCGTACGTCGACGCCAAGCATTACGACGGCACGATCTTCCACCGCGTCATCTCGACGTTCATGGTGCAGGGCGGCGGCTACGACCAGAGCTACAACAAGAAGCCGACCCGACCTCCGGTCGACAACGAGGCCGACAACGGGCTCAAGAACACGCGTGGCTCGGTCGCGATGGCGCGCACCGGTGACCCGCACTCCGCGACCGCACAGTTCTTCGTCAACGTCGTCGACAACGGCTTCCTCGATCACCAGGCGAAGGACGACCGCGGCTGGGGCTACGCGGTGTTCGGCACCGTCACCGAGGGGATGGACGTGGTCGACAAGATCAAGGAGGTCGCGACCGGCGCGCAGGGTCCGTTCGCGAAGGACGCGCCGGAAGAGCCGGTCGTCATCGAGCACGTCCGCCGGCGCTAAGAAAAGGTGGACCGTCCGGCGCGCTCGTGCGTCGAACCCATGTGCGCCTGATCGCCCTCTTGCTCGTGGTGACCGCCGGGACCGCCGCCGCTCACCCGCCGCCGCCTCCTCCGCCTCCGGAGGAGGAGCCGATCTCGTGGCGCGACGACCGCGCATTTCTCGAGTGGTCCAGCTGGGTGCGGCTCGGCGTCGGCGCCGAGGCCGTGCCGGTCGAGAACGTGGCACGCAGCACGCAGCCGGTGCCGACCCACGAGGTGCACACGCTGTGGGACGCCGCGCTGGGCGCCGACGTCACGTTCCCGCTACCGACGTCGAAGGTCCGGCTCGGACCGTGGGTCGAGCTGCGGCCCGATGGCGTGTTCGGCGGGGGCGAGGTGACGATCGCGGGCCGCGATCTCGACATGTTCTGGTACCGCGGCGAGCGGGTGTGGAGCGTGCGGGCGGGCTCGAGCATGACGCACGTGACCGGCGCGCTCGCGTTCGGCTATCGCTGCCCGTGGAAGCTGTGGGGACCGTACAGCGCGAGCACGCGCTACATGATCGGCGTGCGGCTCGTCGCGTCGGCGACACGCGCCGTGGCAGACCCGGACGACTGGTCGATGTCGGTCGGCCTCGAATTCGAGCCGCTCGGCTCGCTGCGCTATCTCGGCGGCATCCAGTCCTGGTACTGACGGCTCCGCAAGAGTTACGCCGGGCTGCCAAGTAGGCGGGATCCGGCATTGTGCCCGCCTCGGGGTGCGCTAGGCTGCCCCCGCCGTGGCCAAGAAGGTAGCAACCGAGACCGAGACCGAGTCCGAGACCGACGCAGCACCCGAGGCGCCGCAGGCGCCGCAGGTCGGGTTCCCCAAGAAGATGCTGTACTGGATCGGCGGCATCACCGCCGTGGTCTGGGCCTTCGCGATCAGCACCGGCTCGATGGTGTTCATGATCGTCATCGGCGTCTTGACGGTCCTGCTCGCCGCGGTGCTGTTGCGCGCGTTTCTGTTCATCCGCAAGCAGAAGAGCGTCGTCGGCCTGCTGCAGGGCGCGGCGCAGTCACCGGAGAAGCGCAAGGAAGCGCTCGAGAAGCTCGAGGGCGGCAAGGACGCCGACTCGCCGACGAACCTGTTCACACACACACAACTGATGGCCGGCGACGAT
>DAIRFU010000398.1:0-6737 GCA_036794935.1 Kofleriaceae bacterium
GTGGGCGTGATGTCCGCGATGCTGATCGCGTGCACGACCGGCGACAGCGGCTTCGCCGAGGGCGCGAAGGATGTCGTCGTCACCAACCCCGACGCCATGACGGCGACGCTGCCGGCCGCGTTCACCTACGAGTGTCCGTGGACGACCAGCCTCGGCCGGCGCAGCTGCGGCGCGGTACCGCCGAAGACGCTGTTCCCGCCGCAGGTGGTCGCCGCCTGGATCACCGAGTTTCAGACCGGCCACGGCTTCGTCGCGAGCGGTCCGCCGAGCGTCGCCGACAACCTCGACGACACCTCCGACGCCGTGCTCGGCACCCAGTCTGCCGTCATCGAGACCGACGGGGCCGGCACGCCGCGCACCCTGACGCGCGTCGGGCTACCGCCGATCGACTTCACCGGTCGCATGCCGAAGCTGTGGGTCAAGGTCGATCAGGTGACGAGCACCGCGAAGCTCCAGCTCGTGCTCGGTGACACGAACCTCACCAACCAGTTCCGGTTCTCGTTCCACTCGACGCAGGGCCAGCGCTGGACCACCGAGGGCGACTGGGTCGCGCTGACCATGTCGTGGGCGCCCGAGAACGTGTCGATCGTGGGCACGCCGAACCGCGCCGCGATCACCGATGTCCAGCTCCGCGTCATCGACGACGCGACCGGGACACCGGTGCGCCTGCACGTCAACGGGATCGCGCTCGTCGCCGAGCCGGTCGCGACGTACCCCGGCGGCGTCCTCTCGATCACGTTCGACGACAACTACGCGACCATGGTCAATGCCGGCCTGCCGCCGCTCGCCGCGCACGGTTTTCCGGCGACCGCGTACGTGATCAGCGACATGGTCGGCGACCCCGATCGTGCGACGCTCGCCGACCTCCACGCGCTGCAGGACACGCACGGCTGGGAGATCGCCGTGCATGCCTATCTCGACGCCCATCACGCCGCGCGGTTCCCGAACCTGTCCGCGCAGGTGCTCGAGGACGACATCGTCGATGCCCGCGCGTGGCTGATCGCGAACGGGTTTCGCGGTTACGACCACTGCAGCTATCCCGGCGGAGACTTCACGGGCGGCATCGGCACCGACGTGCTCGCGCTGGCGCGCCGCTACTTCTCGACGTGCCGGACGATCTATCAGGGCGAGCGCGAGACGTATCCGCCGGCGGACGCCGCGAAGCTGCGCGTCTTCTACGTCACCAATGCCGTCACGCTCGCGACCGCGATGGCTGCCGTCGATCACGCGGCCGCGAATCGCGAATGGATCATCATCGTCTTTCACTCGCTCGTCGCCGCGCCGGTCAGCTCGACCGAGTGGAGCGCGACCGACTTCGCGATGCTCGTCGACCACATCGCGACGACCGGCATCCCGGTCAAGACGGTTGGCCAGGTGCTCGCAGACTAGCAACGCGGGTCTGCATCGGCTCGATCACGAACCGTCGGATCTGGCGGCGCGCGATTGGCGGCGCCAGCCAGCGCAGCGCACGTAGCGCTCCGTGCAGCACGATGTCGGCGACGACGGTGTACCGGCAGCCGCCGGGCACCGGTTCGAACCGGTTGATGAAGTGCGCGTGATAATGCGGCTTGACCTCGTCGAGCGTGATCTCGTCGGGGCCGGTGAGGGTGACGATGTTGCGGACACATCCGGCGGTCGCGTGATCGACATCGACCGTCGTGACGCGACCATCCGTCGACAGCACGTGCGTGTCACGGATCGTGGCCGGGAACAGCTGCGGCCAGTGCTCGACATCGAGGTACAGCGTCATCAGTCGATCGGCACTCGCTTCGACGGTCCGGACAACGGCGACGTGGACGGGGCGCACGACCTCGTGGATCTCGAGGACGGTCCCGATCGCGAGTGCGGCGAAACCGAAGAGCGAGAGAATGAAGCCGACGAGGTGGCCGACCTCCCAGCGGAGCCGCAGCCCGCTCCAGCTCGCCCCTTCGGCCACCGCCGAATTGACCGGCGCGACGAGTACGAGCCAAGAGATGAATGACAGCGTGATCCCGATCGCCGCCGCGAGGGTCCATCGCGACGCGCGGTCGCGCCACGCCAGCGTGCACACCGCGACCATCGCGAGGATCACGTACGCACCGCCCACGATCGCGAAGTAGCGATAGAGCGAGCCGTTGACGGCGGTGTAGAGCTCGAGATCATACGAGAGCTTCTGCGGCATCTCGAGCACGTGCGCCGAGGTCATGGTCAGCGCGAGCGCCGAAAACAGCAGGGCGACGAACCGGTGGACTCGCATCGCTCGAAACGCATGCGAGCGAGATGCCGGCCGCCGGTCGATGTCGCGGTGCGCCGCGACGCTACTCACGGCGCAGTCCGGTCAGACCAGCATCTCGGGAGCGCCGAGACGCCGCGCGCTACGATGCATCGAGCTCGTCGGACGTGGCGATCGCTCGCGTGTCACGACGCACGCGCCTGGTCACGCGGCGCGCAAACTTGCGCGGCTTCGCCCGGAACAGCTCGCGGGCGGCACGACGCGAGCGGGGTACGAGATCTTCGAGCTGCGCCTCGAGCGTCGCGGCCAAGCGCGCGATCGCGTCGGGCGAGATGCCGGTCGCGTGCGCACGCACGAGATCGCGCAGCATCAGCAGATCGACCGCGGCACCCTGCGTGTCGGCGACCTCCTCGAGCTCGCGGTGGAGGTCGGCGGTGCGCGAGCCCGCGTAGCCGGCGAGCAGCTCGAGCTGATACATCAGCTCCTTCGTGCGGCGGCGCCAGCGATGAAATGATCGCGTGCTGCGTTTTGCATCCTTGCGGGCGTGGCGCGCGGCCGCGTAGGTGCGACGCAGGCCACGCGCGACGATCGACCACGCGATCATGCGCGGCAGCGACGCCTCGAGGGCCTCGACCTGAGCGGCGGCACGCGCGGCCCCCTCGGCGAGTAGTTGCGAGAGCTCGGCGACGGGCGGCACCGCCTGCTCGGTGGCGGACAGGATCGCGCGCGCGGTGTCGCGATCGGACTCGTCGAGCTCGACGGCGGCGAGTGCGTCCGGGACCACGGTCTGATCACGTGCGGCGCCGAGAGCGCGGCGGGCCTCGCGCAGCGCACGGACGATGGCGCGACGCTCGCTGCGCGGCAGCGCATCGGCGACGAGGGCGAGCACGGCGCGGGCGCGACGCAGCGCCTTGCGATAGGTGTGGACGGCGCCTGCCGGATCGCGGTCGACGGCAGCAACGGCGTCGCGCGCGGTGTCGGCGGCGGCCGCGACCTCGGCGACGAGCGCCCGGCGCAACTCGGCCGGATCGTCGAAGATCGACAGCTTGCCGCCGAGCGGGCCGAGCTTGTCCTGCTCGGCATACGCGGCCGTGTCTGGCTCGGTCTCGTCCGTGCTCGGCGTCGTGGCCATGACGGCGAACCATACAATGAGGAGTCCGGATTGGCGGCATCGCGTTTTGAATGTTCGTATCGTCGCCGCGATGGCGAGGCCGATCCTGTTCGATCCGGTGGAGAGCCCGTATCTCGTGCCGTTCGACGGCGACTTCAAGCTCGCGAAGGCGTCGACGCGACCGCCCGACGACGCGCCGGGCAAGAAGCACAACAACAAGGAGCTCGGCGAGCTGGTCGAAAGGCTCAGCGAGCTGCAGGCGAAGCTGTATGCCCAGGATCGCTACTCGGTGATCCTGATCTTCCAGGCCCTCGATGCGGCCGGCAAGGACGGCACGATCCGCGCGGTGATGAGCGGCGTGAACCCGCAGGGCTGTGACGTCACGGCCTTCAAGCAGCCGTCGGCCGAGGAGCTCGATCACGACTTTCTGTGGCGCGTGCAGCGCGCGCTGCCCGAGCGCGGCCGGATCGGGATCTGGAACCGCAGCCACTACGAGGAGGTGCTCGTCGTGCGCGTGCATCCCGAGTACCTCGAGAAGCAGCGGCTGCCACGCGTGCCGAAGGACCTCGACGATCTGTGGCCGGAGCGGTTCGATTCGATCAACGAGGCCGAGAAGCACTGGGCGCGCAACGGCGCCGTGATCCTGAAATTTTTCCTGCACGTCTCGCAGGAGGAGCAGCACGACCGGTTCCTCGACCGCATCGTCGATCCGGATCACAACTGGAAGTTCTCGCCGAACGACCTCGTCGAGAGCGAGAAGTTCGAGAAGTACATGGTCGCGTACGACGCCATGCTGCGCGCGACGAGCAAGCCGTGGGCACCCTGGTACTGCATCCCGGCCGACAAGAAGCCGTTCATGCGGCGCACGGTCGGCGAGATCATCGTCGATACGCTCGAGCAGCTGCCGCTCGCGTTCCCGTCGGTGACGGCCGAGCAGCGCGCCGAGATGGAGCGCTATCGCCACCAGCTCGAGGCCGAGCGCGCCAGCGACGAGGACTGATCCGCGCCGCCGCGGCCGGGACACGCTCAGAACGTGTAGTCGGCGGTGCCGTCGCAGTCGATGTCGAGGCCGTCGGGGATGCCGTCGCTGTTCGCGTCGACGATCGGATCGCAGGTCGTGGTCGGCGGCGTCGGCACGTTGTTGAGCGGGACGTCGATCTGACCGTCGCAGTCGGTGTCGAGGCCATCCGGGATGCCATCGCTGTCACTGTCGACCGCCTCGGGCACGCAGAAGTCGAACGGCACGTCGATCTGGCCGTCGCAGTCGGTGTCGAGGCCCTCGGGGACGCCGTCGTTGTCGGCATCGACGAGCTCGGGCACGCAGGTCGGGCCGGGCCCGGGCAGCGTCACGTCGGCGGTGCCGTCGCAGTCGAGGTCGAGCGCGTCGGGGATGCCGTCGGCGTCGGTGTCGAGCAGCGGCTGCGCGCACCACGTGATATCGATCGTGCCGTCGCAATCGAGATCGAGGCCTTCGGGGATGCCGTCGTTGTCGGTATCGACGAGGGGCTGGGCGCACACCGAGCCAAAGTCGAGGTCGCACTGCATGTCGTTGTCGAGATCGACGCAGTCGGGCACGCCGTCGCTGTCGGTGTCGAGCAGGTTGTACGAGACCGCCGTGCTCGCCGTCGGCTCGTCGCTACTGCCCCCGACCGTGCAACCGACCACGAACAGGAGAGGAACCAGGACTGCGCGTACGTTGTTCATGCGTCGAGCGTGCACCCCGCCCCTGCCCGGCCCCGATATCAGGCCGACAACACCGCGAAGCGCTGGCGTGACTAGAACTTGGCCTCTACCTGCACGCTGGCATGATCGGACCCGACCGACGGGGTGACCCGGACCGCGTGCGGGCGGTGCGTCGCCATCACGATCGCGGTGGCCGCCAGGCCGGCGGTGACGCCGACGCCGACCCACGCGCTGATCGTGTGGCCGCGCCAGCGCCGGCGCTCCTCCTCGGCCTCGTCGAGGTAGTGCGTCGAGCTGCCGGCCAGGATGTCGTCGAGCCGCGCGTGCGCGCGCTGCGCATCGACGAACAGAAACCCGGTCGCGCCGGCCGCGACACCCGCCGGGATCGCCCACGTGATCCAGCGGCGCAGGATGGGCGTGCGCGGCGGCGCGGCTGGCGGCGGCACCGCGACCGGACGCGGGGGCAGCTGCACCACGCGCAGGAAGTTGCCGCTGTCGTCGAGCACGACGACCTGATCGCCCTCGTCGGCGAGCACGACCGGCTGACCGGCGAACGGCTGGCGTCCGCGCAGCTCGCCGCCCTCGAGCGTCGCCGCCGCCACCACCATGCCGAGCGGATCGGTGATCGTGACCTCGATGCCGCGCCCGGTGCGCGACGCGCGCGCGACGAACCGGCGCTGCGCGGCCATGTACGCCTGTGCGGCGACGAACGGTTCGCGCAGCCGTGGCGACGCGTCGGCCGGCAGCGTCGCCGTCGGATCGAGCGCGAGCATGCGGCGGTAGTACTGCTCGGCGAGGTCAGTCGGCCCGAGCACCACCGCGGTGGCCGCCGAGAGCCGATAGATCTCGACGAGCTCCTCGGGCCGGTTGCCGCCTTGCTTGAGCGCCTGCACGAGCAGGCGGCGCGCGTCATCGTAGCGGATCTCGTAGATCGCCTTGCGCGCCTCGCCGAGGCTCGGATTGCCGGCGCGCGCCACGAGCGGGATCGCGAGCAGCAAGGCGACGCACAGCCGGATCACCAGACGAGCGTACCCGAGCTGAACAGCTTGCCGGGTCGGATCGTGATCGTCATTCGCTTCGTCGCGCCGTCCACACGCACGGCGCGCACGCGGTGCTTGCCGGCGGGCAACTCGAGCTTGAACAGCGGCGTCTCGCCGTACGACCTGTCATCGATGTAGATCGTCGCGTACGGCCGCGAGTCGACACTGTAGAGGCCGGGTTCGGCAACCTCGGCCCGAGCGGGCTCGCGAATTTCGGGCTTGCGCCTGGGCCGGCGGGTCACGTGGCGGCGGGTGGGCGGCGTTGCCTCGCCGCTCTCGACGCGCGTGTGGTCGTCCACGGCGGCGCCGTCGGGCACCGTCGCCTCCTCGCGGGCAGCGGCGGCTTCGCCGTCGGACATCGCGGCCTCGTCGCCGGCAGCGGCGGCTTCCCCGTCGGACATCGCGGCCTCGTCGCCGGCAACGGCGGCTTCCCCGTCGGGCACCAGGGCCGGCACGCCGGCGTCCATCATCGCGGGCGCGGGCAACGCGTCGGCTGCGCCCGGCACGGCCGCGAGCGTCACGTGCGCGCCGTCGTCGCTCGCACCGGTCGCCACGGGCGCCTCGCCGCGCGACCACAGCGCGCCGCCGACGCCGGCCGCGATCGCGACGACGGCCGCGGCGACGAGCGCGACGCGTCGGCCGCGGGCCTTGCGGCGGACCTTCACCGAGGCATCGCGCAGCGCGATCGAAT
>DAIRFU010000399.1:0-6731 GCA_036794935.1 Kofleriaceae bacterium
GTCCCCGCCCGCTGATGCATGCAGGCCGCGACGCTGGCGGCGAGCTTTGCCGGCCTCGTCCTGAGCCGGCACGAACGTTCAATCCAACAGTGGTAGACGCGATCGCTGACGAGGGAAGGCGCTCCTGCACTACGTCGCGGCGCGAACGATCGCGTCCGCACAGCGCGCGTCCGCCTCGATAATTGCGCGGGCGGAGATCTCGAAACCTGGCTTCGGAGATCCCGTCGGCTTCCACGCGAACGTGCGCCACAGCACCAGGACCGCGGGCCCCTTCGTCACGCCATCGAGCCGGCGCAGAAGCTCGCGTCCCCAGGTCGCCATCGCGAGTGCCTCGCGGAGCGTGGGATCGCCGACGATGGTGTCAAGCTCTGCGTCTATCACCGAACAGCCAAGCTCCGTTGCGCGATCTTGGACGTACGCACGAACGAGCTCTCGCGCGCCTTCCTTGTCGTTTCGCCCCAGCTGCTTTGTCTTCAAGCTCGACAAGCTCACGAAGGACGCACACAGAGAACACAAGCAGCCGCAGTTGGACTCGAGCCTCGCTCGCCCCGGAACGAGCTCGAACGAGGTCTCCAGATACGTCCCGACGAGATTCCCGAAGCTCGCGAGGTCTTCTGGCGCCGGGCGGCATCGCACCGGGATCGTGAGGTAGTTGCGTTCCACCCACTCACGCGTCGCATCGGGCACCGTCATCCGAACGTGCATGCGGTCAAACGCCAAGCCCGCGTCACGATCGAGGTCGCCGAGCCACTTCATGAACGCGTGCCCCATCGCGCTCAGCGCGACACCGCGTTGCAGTTGCTCGCGATCGAACACGGGCCGAGGTTGCCACGTCTCGCGCATCGCGCACACCATGATTGTCCCCGGTCACGTCGGTAGCCCGCGGCGACCGCGAAGTAGGCGCGATCAGCGGAACCGCGCGCGAAGCTCTGCAAGACCGAGCAGCAGCAGGTGCTTCAGTGCCGCCGTCTCGGAGGCGCTCCACACCGGCACGTACTCTTCGCCCGGCCGCGTCATCGACGGCAAATTACACGCGTGAAAAAGCTTGTCGTAGAGCGCCAGCGAGCGCGCATCCGCGGCACGAAACAGGTTGTCGCCCTCAGGCAGGTCCACGAACAGATTCCAGGCGTCGAGCAACTGCGAACAATTGCGGATCTCAGCGCCCGAGCGACACCACGTCTCGACCGCATCGAAGTCGTAGGTCGATACTTCTTCCGAGGCGATGCTCCACCGTGCTGGGGCTCCGCAAACGACCCCGCCGCCATGCTATCGAAGGATGCATGGCGCTCAGGCTCGGCGGGCTCGCCGACATCGATCCGGCCACGGTTCCGCTCCCACCGGGAACCGAAGTCGTGACGCGCGTCGATCGCGACGTCGATGGCGAGCTGCGCCCCCAGGGCGCCACGGGGCGCGTCGCGAAGCAAGACGGCGAACGCGTCGAGGTCGCGTTCATCGATGGAAAGCGCGCCAGCTACCTGCGTAGCGAGGTCACGCCACGCAAGCTGGGAGTCGCGCGCTACACGCAGCGGCGCGCGGCAGCCTGGGAGCAGCTTCGACCTTGCGTCGTGATCGACGCGCTCGTCGGATCGCGCGCGTGGGGCGTAGCCAACGAGAGCTCGGACGAGGACAGGCGCGGCGCATTCGTACTCCCGTTCGCCTGGACGACGGGCCTCGTCGATCCGCCCCAGGATCTGGTCTCGGTCGATGGTTCAGAAACGTACTGGGAGATCGGCAAGGCAATCCGGCAGGCCCTTCGCGCGGATCCCAACACGCTGGAGATGCTGTTCGCCTCTCCAGCGATCGTCGATCCCCTCGGTGAGCCGCTGGTCGCGATGCGTGACGGCTTCTTGTCACAAGAGATCTACGGCAGCTTCGGCCGCTACGCGCTCTCGCAGCTCGACCGGCTCGAGCACAACCAGCGGCTCGCGCAGCATCGTGCGCTCGTGATCGAGTGGCTACGGAACGATCCGTTGCTTCCGCTCGACGCGGCCGCCGAACGACTCACCGACTCCGCGCGTATCGAGGCGCCAACACGCGCTGACGCCGTGCGCCGAGCGCGCGACTACCTCAAGCAGCTGTATCGGTCCATGTACGATCAGGGCCTGATCGCGGCGAACGATTGGGCATCACTGCGCGAGGCGGCCAAGCGCGAGCTCGAGCTGCCGCGCGACCTACGGCCCAAGAACGCGTACAACCTGATCCGGTTGCTCGATCTCGCGATTCGCTGGCTTGCCGGCGAGACACCGGACGTGCGGGTATCGGATGCATTGCGCCCGACCCTCCTGGCAATCAAGCGCGGCGAGGTCGCGACGTCCGACATCATGGCGCTCGCACGCGAGCTGACACCAAAGCTCGAAGCGGCACGACAGTCGAGCCCGCTCCCCACGTACGGCAACGTCAAGCAGGCCGAGCGCGTGCTACGTGCCGCGCGGCTCGAGTCGGCGCGACGGTCGCTCGAAGGCGCATCCGGCCCCTGGGGCACCGCTGCACCTGCCGCACCAGAGGCTCAGTATGACGATTGATATCGATCCGTGGCGCGTCTTGACCGCCCACCAGGCCGCGGTCGCAAGAGCCTTTCTCGCAGAACGTGCGCGCGAGCGAAGGCACCTGGTCGTGTACCTGTCCGGTGCACACGCGTATGGCTTTCCGTCACCCGACAGTGACCTCGACCTCAAGTGCGTGCACGTCGCGCCGACCCGCCAGCTCGTCGGCCTGACGCCCACCAGCGACACGGCCGAGCAGGTCGAGATCGTTGATGGCGTGGAGCTCGATTACGGCTCGAACGAGCTCGCACCTGTCCTGCGCGGCGTCATCAAGGGGAACGGCAACTTCCTCGAGCGCATTCTCGGCGACCTCGCGCTCGATTCCGACTCGAAGCTCATGGACGAGGCGCGCACCGTCGTGCGCCCGCTGCTCTCGCGCCGAGTCGCGCGTCACTATGGCGGATTTGCCACGAGCCAGTTGCGACTGTTCGACGAGAAGCCGACCGCGAAACGAGCGCTGTACGTGCTGCGAACGTGCGCGACTGGCCGGCATCTGCTCGCTGCCGGCGAAGTCGTCACCGACGTTTCACGACTGGCCGCATTCGTGCCGAGCGAGATCGATGAGCTACTCCTGGTCAAGCGCCGCGCGGAGCGACAAGAGCTCGAACCGGACCACGTGGCGGTGTGGCGCGCCCGTCTCGCCTCGGCCATCGAGGCCATCGACTCGGCGGTCGCCACATCGATCCTGCCACCGGATCCGCCGGCGCAAGCAGTCACCGCTGCGGATGCGTGGCTACAAGACGTCCGGGAAACGTCTTGGTGACCACGGGGGCGAAGGCCAAATGCATCTGCCCTCTCTCTGTCGATGGTCATCGATCAAAGCCGACCGCGCGAGCCTGGGTCGCGCTAGTAACGTCCCCGGCCGGTGGCATCAGGGAACCAATCTCTGATCGGAGTCTCCGCGGGAACGATGACAGTTCGAGCGTCCGTCGAAACAGCAAGGATGTACTCGTCAGAGCGCTCGTCTGCGCGACACCAGGCCAGCACGCTCGTCCAGGTCCACGGAATCTCACCGTTTGTGATCGACGGCCTAACGAACCATCGAACTCGCGGATCAGTTAAGCGAGGTCACATTGATCGGTCGATGGATATCTCGCTGAGTGCCAGGAGCGAGTGACGCGGTTCCTTCTCGCGAAGATCCATCCGACTCCCGAGAAGACGGGGACAGCCAGTTCGGCACCTTCAGCCGCTTCGGTTGTGCTGAAATTGTTGCCGGCACGGCGGCTCTCGTTTGTATTCCGACGATGAAGGGGATGTTCGGCCAACGTACTGCGTACTATGACGCCTAGAACCGGCCTGGAGGGCGTAATGAAACAACCAATAGCCATAGCGGCAGCAGGCGAAGGTTCCGCGGTTGGGGTCACGTTGCGACGCGCGCTCGACCGCGTGTATCACCGAGCCGTTCGCGCCCGCGCAACCGCCGAGCAGATGCCGGATGTCACGGACGCGATGTGTGTCAAGCTCGGCGCAACCGAAGCAGGCGACGACGAGCACGCACCGATGGCGGCACTAGCGCGTCGCCTAAACCTCAGCTCCGAGCAGCGAGATCTTTTGTGGAGCATCGTCGGATGCTCGTTCGATCCGCGAATCGTGCCTCATATCGAGACGCTGGGTGGCGCACACGCGCGACGCGGCCTCAGCCTGACCGCTTACGCTGCTCAGGCCGATCTCGGCGATGACGCGCTAATGCGCCTGGCGCACTGGCTCGCGTCGCCAAACGTGCTTGTTGGGACTGGGCTTGTCACCGTCACCGACCAAGCGTCGCTGGCGGCGCGCGGATACGCGGCGTCGTCGCGCCTGGTGAGCTACCTCGCCGGCAACAATGATGGCATCGATCTGCTGCGCATCGTGCGCGCCGGTCGGCCGCTGCTGCATGACCGTCATCAGTCAGACGCGCTCGACGACATAGCCACCGCACTGCAACGCAGTTCCAGTCCGGTCATTGTAATCGAAGGCCCGCTCGGTTCCGGGCGCGCCACGGCCTGCGCATCTGCCACCGGGGCTGACATGCTTGTCCTTGACTGCGATCGAGTCGGAGGAGAGCGACTCGCGGACGGGCTCGTCGCGCTTCGGAGAGAAGCGTTGCTGCGCCCTGGCATGCCCCTCATCGCCAACGCAGACCACGTGCTCGGCGAAGACCAACGCGATACGCGCAGGATGCTCGGCGAGTTCATCGATCGTGGCGAAGGCCCCCTCGTAGTCACGGTTACCGTGCCCGGAACGGATCTCGGAACCAGACGGCCCCTCCTGCGTATTCCGTGGCGCGTGCCCGCAAGCGAGGTCCGCGCGCAGCTCTGGTCGGCGGCGGTGCATTCGATCGGCGGCTCGCTGCAAGGCGACGTTGGAGCGCTTGCCTTCCGGTACCGCGTCGGACCTGCCGCCATTGAGCGTGCAGTTGCCTCCTTGCGGCTGTTCCAAGAGGCTGGTGCATCAGTCGACGAGACCGCACTCGCTGAAGGCCTTCGTCACAACATCGCGGAGCGCCTCGGCGGGCTCGCACGACGCATCGAGGTCACGCAGACGTGGGACGAACTCGTGCTCGCAGAAGACACGCGCGATCTTGTTGCAGCAGTGATCGGCCGCATTCGCCACGCGCACCAAGTACTTGACCAGTGGGGCTATCGATCGAAGATCGCCCGCGGCAGTGGCGTGGCCGCGCTGTTCTCAGGCCCCCCAGGCACTGGCAAGACGATGGTAGCGGGCCTTATTGCACGCGAGCTCGACCTCGAACTCTATCAGGTCGACCTCAGCAAGGTGGTCTCGAAGTGGGTCGGCGAGACCGAGAAGAATCTCGCGCGCGTATTCGATGCTGCCGAGGAAGGTCACGCGTTGCTGTTGTTTGACGAGGCCGACGCATTGTTCGGTCAGCGGTCGAGTGAGATGAAGAGCGCTAATGACCGGTACGCCAACCTCGAAGTCAACTATCTCCTCCAGCGCGTCGAGGCGTTCGGTGGCATCACAATCCTGACCACAAACCTGGAGACCGCGATCGACGATGCACTCAAACGCCGGCTCGCCGGGCATGTCGTGTTCGCCAAGCCAGATGAGGAAGAGCGAGCACTACTCTGGGAACGCCAGTGCCGCACGGGCCTCGCGCCACTCGCACGCGACGTGGACTATGACGAGCTTGCGAACGTGTTCCCCAACATGACCGGCGCGAACATTCGCAATGCAGCGCTCGCCGCGGCGTTCCTCGCCGCCGCCGACAAGTCGACAAGGATAACGTTGGACCATCTGATGCGAGCAGCCCGCGCCGAATACCGAAGCATGGGACACGTGCTCGCGGAAGCGCTCGCTTCGCGAAAGAGCGGACGGTAACGTGCAATGACACCGTGTCGTATCAGCGGGTTCTTCGCGGAAGGCATGAGCTGAAATGCCGGACTCCACGCACGACAACGAGCAACACCGCTCGCGGGAACAAGAGCAAGCGCATCACTCGGCGACCGATTTCGACTTCGATGCCGACCACGACCCGGCACGCTCACACAGGCTCTCGAACCTCGGGCTGCAGCGGGAGGCGGCGAAGCTGGCGAACGAACCCGCTACCGAGAAGCGAGCCGCCCAACGGAGAAAAGAATCGGCACCTCCGGAGCACGTGACTGATCCCGCAAGCAAAGACAAACGGACGAGTTCAGCGGGTCATGAAAGCCACAAGCTCAGAGTCGACTTTGGCGACGGCAGCGTAACCGGCGGCATATCGCTCACGATTGCGGCTGGCACAACGGGTGTGCCGCTCGGGTCCAATAAGCTCAAGGCCCTGAAGAACACGGCGTCAATTCGACTTAACGGGTTCGTCGCGAAGCTGGAGACCGCGGTATTGAGCGGGGATCTCGAGACCGAAGTACTGGACGGCGTCCACATCTCTGTCAACGCCTCAGCCTTGACCGCGAGCAGCGACGGGTCGTCGGCCAATTTCGATCTGATGAAGGTGTCGCTGGTGCTCGTCGGCGACGTAGGACACTGGCTCGACGTAGCAAACGTAAAGCTGACGCTGGAGGGCCAGATCTCGATAGCGATCGGCGGCAAGCTCGCTGCCAAGCTGGCAGCAGTTACTGCGGCTCATCTCGAGCAGCAGATGCTTGCGAAGGAGGTCGATGTATTAGCGGAGGGCCTCGAGCACGAGCGGAAGGCGATCAACGCGCTCGAGCGCGACCACAAGATGTTCAGTTCTCGCCGCTGGGATCCCGC
>DAIRFU010000400.1:0-6717 GCA_036794935.1 Kofleriaceae bacterium
GGGCGCGAAGCTCGAGGTCTTGCGCCTCGAGGATGCGGGCAAGCCGCGCACACCGGTGATCTTCATCGATATCCCCGGCACGGGCGGACGCTCCGGCGACACCGTGATGCTCTACGGCCACCTCGACAAGCAGCCCGAGATGACGGGCTGGCGCGAGGGCCTCGGCCCGTGGCAGCCCGTGATCGAGGGCGACAAGCTGTACGGCCGCGGCGGCGCCGATGACGGCTACGCGATCTTCGCGTCGCTCACCGCGATCAACGCCGTGCGCCGCGACAAGGCGCCGCATGCGCGCTGCGTCGTGCTGATCGAGGCGTGCGAGGAGTCGGGCAGCTACGACCTGCCCGCGTACATCGAGCACCTCGCGCCGCGCATCGGCGATCTGTCGCTCGTCGTCTGCCTCGACTCGGGCTGCGCGAACTACGACCAGCTGTGGTCGACGACGTCGCTGCGCGGGCTCGTGATCGGCAACCTCGAGGTGTCGCTGCTCACCGAGGGCGTGCACTCCGGCGATGGCACCGGCGTGATCGCGGCGAGCGAGCGCGTCGTGCGCCAGCTCCTCGATCGGCTCGACGACAGCGCGACCGGCGCGATGAAGATCGCCGCGCTCGAGACCCAGATCCCGCCCCAGCGCATGAAGCAGGCCGAACGCACCGCCGAGGTGATCGGCGACGAGGTGTTCGACAAGTTCCCGCTGCAGTCCGGCGTCGTGCCGATCTCGAAGAACAACGTCGAGCTGATCCTCAACCGCACGTGGCGGCCGGGGCTCGCGATCACCGGCGCCGACGGCTGGCCGGCGATCGGCAACGCCGGCAACGTGCTGCGTCCGGTCACGCGGCTCAAGCTGTCGATCCGGATCCCGCCGCGCGTCGATCCCGATGCCGCCGCCGCCGCCGTCAAGCAGGTGCTCGAGAAGGATCCGCCGTATGGCGCGCACGTCTCGTTCACCGATGTCGGCGCGAGCGCCGGCTGGGATGCCCCCGCGCTGGCGCCCTGGCTCGAGCAAGCGCTCGACGAGGGCTCGCGCCGCCACTTCGGCAAGCCCGCGATGTACATGGGCGAAGGCGGCACGATCCCGTTCATGTACATGCTCGGCGAGAAGTTCCCGAACGCGCAGTTCTGCATCACGGGCGTGCTCGGCCCGAACTCGAACGCGCACGGACCGAACGAGTTCCTGCACATCCCGACCGCGCGCAAGCTGACGCTGTGCGTGGCCGAGGTGCTCGCGACGCACGCCAAGCAGTAGCCGGATCGGTTACGATAGGGCTCATGGTCGACCGGGATGGCGGGTCCGGCCCTCGAACCGACCTCGACCTCGATGCCGCCGCCGCAGCCGCGGTCGAGGCCGCGCGCGAGACCAAGCCCACCGAGCTCGATCTGCAGGCCGCTGCCGCAGCGGCGGTCGAGGCCGCGCGGGCAAGCGGGTCCGTCGGCGAGCTCGAGACCGTTCATCCGCCACGTGCGGTCGGCGAGCTCGAGACCGTCCATCCGCCACGTGCGGTCGGCGAGCTCGAGACCGTCCACGCGGAGCCCGCCGGCGGTGGCGACCACGCGACGCAGGTGGGCAAGCGCAACGCGATGGGCACGCCGAAACCGGCGAAGACGCGCCCGATCGCGTTCGAGCCGACCGCCGCGCTCGCCGAGGTGACCTCGAGCTCGCCGGGGCGGCCGCCGAGCGAGCCGTTCGAGGAGCTCCCCGAGGGCACGCTGCTCGCCGGCCGCTATCACATCAGCACGCTCGTCGGTCAGGGCGGCATGGGCGCGGTCTATGCCGCGCACGACGACGATCTCGACGAGGACATCGCGCTCAAGCTGCTGCGACCGGATCTCGCGCGTGACTCCGACTTCCAGCACCGCCTCAAGTCCGAGGTCCGGCTGGCGCGGCGGGTCTCGCATCCGAACGTGTGCCGCGTCCACGACATCGGCGTCGACGACGAGCTCGTGTTCGTCACGATGGAGCTGGTGCGCGGCCGCACGCTTCGCGAGTGGCTGGCCGAGACGATCGCCGGTCGCCGCGAGCCGCTCGAGCTCGCCCAGATCGTCGACCTCGTCAACCAGCTCGGCTCGGCGCTCGGTGCCGCGCACCGCGCGGGCGTCATCCACCGCGACGTCAAGCCCGACAACGTGATCGTCGCGGGTGGCCGGGCCGTGCTGACAGACTTCGGCGTCGCATCGACCACCGTCGATCGCCGGCAGTCGATCGTCGGCACGCCGGCCTACCTCGCGCCCGAGGTGCTGCGCGGCGAGCCGTTTGATCATCGTGTCGATGTCTATGCGGTGAGCTGCCTCGCCTACGAGCTGATCGCCGGTACGCCGCCGTTCGCCGCGCGCACGCTCGACGCCGCGCTGAAGCTCGCGAAGGATCCGCCGCCCTACCCGGGCCTGCCCGCTGCATTCGCCGCACCGGCGATCCGCGGCGCGCTCGATCGCGTGCTACAGCGCGGGCTCGCCTCGGATCCGCACCTGCGCCCGGCGACCATGGAGCGGCTGACCGATGCGTTCGCGCACGCCGCGCGCGGCGCACCGCTCTCGGTTTCGGTGCCCGGTCGCCACCAGGATCGGCTGTCGACGCACGATTCGAGCACACCGGCACCGCTCACGCGTCGCACCGAGCTGCGGGTGACGACCGCGCTCGTCTGGCGCGCGAACCGGGGGCCGCGCGACACCGAGCTCGCCGAGCGCATCGTCGTCGACGCGGGCGGCACGCCGATCCACGTCGCCAGCGGCGAGATCGTCGCCCTGTTCGGCGCGACCCGGTCGGCCGGCGATGACGCCGATCGCGCTGCCCACGGCGCGCTCGCGATCGTCGAGCGATTCGGCGGCCGCGTCGGACTTGACACGACGCGCATCCTGCTGCGGCCGAGCGACCACCAGCTGCCCGGCCCGGACGCGGCGGCCGCCGCCTCGTCGCTCGCGCAGGACGTGCCCGAGGGCCACGTGTGGGCGAGCAAGGCGACCGCGCGACAGCTCGCCGCCCGCTTCGCGATCGAGCCGACGATCGGCGACGCGCGCCGGGTCACGGGCACACGCGAGCACGCCGGGGAGCGCCCCGGCGAGGCCGCGATCGCGTCGTTGCGCGCGGGCGAGCTCGCGCGGATCGACGCGCACCTCGAGCGCGCATTCCGCGGCCGGACGCCGGTGTTCGTCGAGGTCCGCGGCGCGGCCGGCTCGGGCAAGACGCGGCTGCGCAAGGCCGTGATGGCGCAGATCGACGCGCGACGGGACGTCGAGTGGCTGATCGCGCAGACCTCGCCGGTCGGCGAGCCCGCCCCGTTGGCGATCGTGCAGAGCTGCAGCGCCGAGTGGTTCGAGGCGGTGACCGCGGGCGAGCCGACCGAGCGCGACCTCCGCGCGCGGCGCTGGCTCGAGGCGCGCGCGATGCATCGCCCGGTCGTGCTCGTCGCCGAGGATCTGCGCTGGGCGGATCCGACGTCGCGCGCGCTGCTCGATCATCTACGCGCGACACTCGAGCGCGTGCCGGTCGCGATCCTCACGTTCGTGCGCGCCGAGCCCGGCGATCCGGTGCCGCCCGGCGTCGATGCCGTGTGGTTGCCGCCGCTCGAACCCGAGCAGGCGACGCGACTCGCCCGCTCGATCGCGCCGGCCGCGAGCGACGATGCGATCGCGGCGATCGTCGCGCGCGGCGCGGGCAACCCGTTCTTCGTCGAGGAGCTCGCGCGCGAGGCGGCGAGTGGCAGCAGCGCGTTGCCGGCATCGATCGAGGCGGTCGTGCAGACGCACCTCGATCAGCTACCTGCGATCGCGAACCAGGTCACGAGCGCGGCGGCAGTCGTTGGCCACGGCTTCTGGCGCGGCGCGGTCGCGCAGCTCGTCCCCTCGCTCGACGAGGCGACGCTCGATGCCGCACTCGCCGAGCTCGAGCATGCCGGCGTGATCGCGCACGCCCCGCGGACCATGGTCGCCGACGATCGCTACCAGTTCTGCGCCGCGCTCGTGCGCGACGTCGCGTACGCGCGGCTGCCCGCCCGCGAGCGCCGCCAGCAGCACGGCCTGGTCGCGAGCTGGCTCGACGAGCAGACGCAGCGCGGCCAACCCGAGCGCGCCGCGGGTAGCGCACCGGCCGCCGACGATGCCCCGCGCCTGCTCGCGATCGCCCATCACCGCGAGCATGCCGGCGATGCCGGGCGCGCCGCCCTCGCCTACCGCCAGGCCGGCCGGCGCTGCCTCGATCTGTTCGCGTACGGCGAGGCCGCATCCGCGCTGCGCAAGGCGACCGCGCTCGTCACCGTGCCCGATCCGATCGCCGACGAGGCACTCGGCGACGCGCTGGCGCACACCGAGGGCTACGCCGCCGCCGAGCCGAGCTACCAGCGCGCGCTCGAGGAGACCGACGATGACGACCATGCGGCGCGCGCGCGGCTGCTGTACCGGCTCGCGACCGCGGCGGGCAAGCGCGGCAACACCGCGAACGCGATCGCGCGGTTCAAGGCCGGTCTCGCGCTCGCCGCTCCCGATGGCCGGCTCGCGGCGTGGACGGCGGGTGATCCGCGCACGCCCGCGCTGCTCTGGTCGGGCCTGGGCTGGACGCTCGGCTACCAGCTCGGCAACGTCGAGGAAGGACACCCGTACTGCGAGCGCGCGGTCGCGCTGCTCGAGGGCACGCCGCACCGCCGCGATCTCGCGCAGGCGCTGTCGCGGCTCGGCGGCACGTACATGCGCGCGTGCCGCTTCGCCGACCAGCTCCGCTGCAACCAGCGCAACCTCGAGATCGCGGTGGAGCTCGACGATCTCGACATGCAGCTCACCGCGCAGATCAACCTCGGTGTTGTCCATGGCGTGCTCGGCGACATCGACTCGGCGGTGACCGCGACGCTCGCCGCGCGCCGGCTCGCCGCCCGCATGGGTGCCGCGCCGAGCGACGGGCTCGCAGCGTCGAACCTCGCCGGCTACTACGTCGAGCTCGGGCTGCTCGACGAGGCCGACGCGCTGCTCGACGAGGCGATCGCGATCATCGAGCGCACGAACAGCCGCTACGTGCTGTGCGAGAGCCTCGTGTTCCGCGCCCGCGCCGCCGCCGCGCGTGACGACCTCGCGACCGCACGCGAGCACGCCGACCGCTCGCTCGCACTCGCCCGCTCGCTCGGCAACCAGCTCGACGCCGCGATCGCGCTGCGCATCCTCGCCCAGCTCGACGCCCGCGCCGGCGATCACGACACCGCGCGCGAGCGAATCGAGGAGGCCCTCGTGCAGGCCGCGATTCACGACGAGCTCGAGGCGACCCGCACGCGCGCGGCGCGCGCCCGCATCCTCGCGATCGCCGGCGACCCGACTGCGCAGAGCGAGCTGGCCGATCTCGAGCACGAGCTGCGCCGCCTCGGCACCCGGCGCGAGCTGGCCGTGCTGCGCGATCTGCGCGAGGTGCGTTGAATCTGCGCGCACCAGCTCCCGGCCGGAGATCGGCGGGCGAGCCCCTTCCCTGAAATTCGGGGGTTACCTATAGTCCACGCGACATGGCGACGCACTTGCCTGTAATCGGTGGTCACGCGGAGGGCTTTGGAAAGACCTACCGCAAGGATGGTTGGTGGCAAGGTCCGGCCATCACGTTCGTCGTCTTCACGACCTTCGTCGTCTACACGACGTGGGCCGCGCTGCAGGGCACGTACTACTACGCCGATCCGTACCTGTCGCCGTTCTACTCGCCGGTGCTGTTCTTCGATCCGACCGCGGCCGGCGCAGCGCATTCGAGCTGGTTCGGCGGGATCCCGTCGTTCATGCCGCACTGGGTGCCCGGCGTGCTGTCGCCGGCGATCTACGTCCTGCTGTTCCCCGGCGCGTTCCGTTTCACCTGTTACTACTACCGCAAGGCGTACTACCGCTCGTTCGCCGGCTCGCCGCCGGGCTGCGCGGTCGGTCCGCTCGCCGGCAAGCGCAAGTACCGCGGCGAGACCGCGCTCTTGCTGTTCCAGAACCTGCACCGCTACGCGCTCTACTTCGCGCTGATCTTCATCGTCATCCTCGGCAAGGACGCGTTCGAGGGCTTCTTCAAGGAGGGTGAGCTCGGCATCGGCGTCGGCAGCATCATCCTGACGATCAACGTCGTGCTCATCGCGAGCTACACGTTCGGCTGCCACTCGCTCCGTCACCTCGTCGGCGGCCGCAAGGACTGCATGTCCAGCTGCGGCAAGTCGAGCCTCGCGCTGGGCTCGTGGAAGCAAGCCACCTGGTTCAACGGCCGCCACATGCAGTTCGCGTGGGCGAGCCTCATCTGGGTCATGGTCACGGACGTCTACGTGCGCCTGTGCTCCATGCACATCATCACCGACTTCAACACCTGGTAGTGCCATGGCCCTTGACCCCTCAGAAATCCAGACCATCGAGCACGACGTGCTCGTCATCGGCGCCGGTGGCGCCGGCCTCCGCGCCGCGATCGAGTGCAGCGCCCAGAAGCTGTCGACCGGTGTGATCAGCAAGAGCCTCCTCGGCAAGGCGCACACCGTGATGGCCGAGGGCGGCATGGCCGCGTCGCTCGGCAACGTCGACCCGCGCGACAACTGGAAGGTCCACTTCCGCGACACGATGCGCGGCGGCAAGTTCCTCAACGTCTGGCGCATGGCCGAGCTGCACGCGAAGCAGGCACCGGATCGCGTCCGCGAGCTCGAGGAGTGGGGTGCGGTGTTCGACCGCACGAAGGACGGCCTGATCAGCCAGCGCAACTTCGGCGGTCACCGCTACCCGCGCCTCGCCCACGTCGGCGATCGC
>DAIRFU010000923.1:0-1898 GCA_036794935.1 Kofleriaceae bacterium
GAAGTGCTCGTGATCTCCGATCACCGAGAAGGTTCCGAGCCTGCTCTTCAAGGTCCCTGCCGCGGCCGCCGCCTCCTCGATGTAATCCGGCCCCGTGTTGATCCAGTCGCCGCCCGAGAGCACGAGATCCGGGTGGCTGGCATTGACCCGTGCGTAGACCTCACGGGCGCGCTCGCCGTCCGTGTGGACATCCTGCTGGACGTCGGCGATGAACCCGATGCGAAACGGCGGCCCGGCGGTGCCGCTGCCTGCCCGCTCGATCCGATGATGCCGCACCCGCAAGTCACCGCGCTCGGCGACGATCCGTAGCGGCGTATAGATCGCGAACACGCCGACGACCGCGAGCACGCCGATCGAGCGCACGCGCACGGCCATCGCCACGCCGCGACGGCGGCGCACGATGACGTGCACCAGCTCGAGCACGACGAGCCAGGGTAGCGTCTGCACGACCACGAGCAGCGTCCACACGAACGGCACCCCGAGCAGCCACCCCGCGAACATCCCGTCGAAGCGCGGGATCGTGGCGCGGCCGAGCAGCCGGCTCACCGTGATCGACACGATGACAATGATCGGAAACCCGAACAGCAACCAGGCGAGCACCCAGCGCATGATCCGGGTCCGCCGTCCGCTCACTCCGAAATGCGCGAGCGCGCCCGTCAGCCTACGCCGTACGTACAGCCCGCCGACCGCGACGAGCACGAGCGCGGCGACGACGTAGACGAACCACACATGCTCTGCGTAGCACGCGCCAATGGCGCGGCAGCGCTTGACGGGCCCCCCGATCCCGCTACGTGCCAACTTGCTTCGACGTGACCTGATCCGCCAGGGTCAGCGACAGCCAGATAGCCCAGCAGCGTTGACAGGGCACTCGCGAGCGCCCGCCGTCCCGGTCACAAGCTGGATCCTGCTGTCACGATCCGGCCCATCGCCTCATACTCGATCCGCGCCGCGCGCCGGAGATGCGCCATCGTGATCACCCCGTTGGCAACCGCCGCCAGGTAGGCAGCGCGCAGCACCGCATTCTTGATGTGTCCGCCCGACATCTCGAAGTCGTGCGCGAGCTTCCTGACGTCGAGGTCTCTTTCGACGGCTGCCTTCGCTGGGAACATCGCGCGCCAGAGGCGAGCGCGCTCGTCTTCCTCGGGCATCGGGAACTTGATGTGAACGGCGATCCGACGTCGAAATGCGTCGTCGAGCGCCGCCTCGTTGTTCGTCGTGAGAATGGAGATCCCACCGAACGCCTCCAGCCTTTGCAGCAGGTAATTCGTCTCGAGGTTGGCGTAGCGATCGTTTGACGATCTGACCTCGGAGCGTTTCGCGAACAGCGCGTCCGCCTCGTCGAAGAGCAGCACCACGTGCCCCGATTCGGCGGCATCGAATAGCCGTGCGAGTCCCTTCTCGGTTTCACCGATGTACTTGGAGACGACGACCGACAGGTCGACTTGATAGAGATCCAACCCGAGCGCCGACGCGACGAGGCCAGCCACCATCGTCTTGCCGGTGCCCGGCTCCCCGGACAACAGCGCGACGAGGCCATGGCCTTTGGCGACCTTGTCACCGAAGCCTTGGCCCTCGAGTACCTCGCGGCGGTGGCGCACGCGCGCGATCAATTCATCGACCTGCTCGCGCTGCGCGTCGGGCAGCACGAGATCGTCCCAGGTCTGCTTCCATTCGATCCGGCGGGCGAGCTTGCCGAGCCGCTGGCCCAGGTGATCGCGCAACCCCGCATGGATTGCCTCGGCCGTGACGTCGCCGCTGCCGTTCGTACGCGCCTTGACATTTTCGGCCGTCGCGACGATGGCACCGGGTGATATGGGGTATCGAACCGCGACGTTGCGGACCAGGCCGGCGGGCGCGTTCGCGACAGTGACTGTTGCGCGGATCGTCGGACCGAACAG
>DAIRFU010000924.1:0-1897 GCA_036794935.1 Kofleriaceae bacterium
GGGTCAAGCTCGACGAGAACTACTTCGGCGACTACATGAGCGGTCGGCCGCTCGTCGACGACGCGCTCGCTGGTTACCTGCGCGACGATCTGTGGGCCCAGAACGGAACCATGTACCTGGTGTCGGCGGCACCCGCGATCAAGCGCGACCCGCCGGTCGCGTATGTGGGAGCCGTGGTGCTCGGCCACAAGCTGACGAACGAGCTCGCGCAGAAGCTCGTCTCCGGCCTCGATGTCGACGTCGCGTTCTACCTGGGCGACGACGCGGTCGCCGGTAGCAAGACGATCGCGCTCGATCAGGCGAAGCTGCAGACCGCGGTCGCCGCGCTCGCCGGCACCGACATCGCGAAGGATTGCCAGGCGAGCCACCCGGTCGACCTCTACGCGAATCACCAGGGCTACACGGCGCTCGTCGCGCGGCTGCCCGGCGAGGCGCAGCAGCGCCAGGCCTACTACAGCGTGATGATCGCGAAGCCCGCCGCGATCGGGTTCGCGGGCACGCTCGACGTCGTCCGCAAGTCGGACCTGTCATTCGGCAGCTTCCCGTGGCTGCTCGTCGGCGGGCTGTTCGTCGTCTCGCTTGGCGTCGGCATCGCGCTCATGTTCGTCGAGTCGGATCGGCCGCTGCGCAAGCTCGCCGCCGATGCGGTGCGGCTCGCGAAGGGCGACAAGGAGCGACTCGCCGAGGACGAGCACGGCGGCAAGTTCGGCTCGATCGCGCGCTCGGTCAATATCCACATCGATAAGGTCGGCCGCGATGCCAAGTCGGCGCGCACGAACCTCGACTCGCTGCTCGGCCCGGCGCCCGACGGCAGCCTCGGCACGATCGATCTGCTCGCGGGCGCGTTGCCGCCCGCGCGGCCCGGTGGACCCGCACCTGCGAGCGCGCCGCCGCCGTCGGACTTCAAGTTCCACGATCCGGGCAAGGCGATCCCGACGCCGCCGCCGATGATGCGGCCCTCGGCGCGTCCCGGCACGCCGCCGCCGGTCCCCGCCACCCCGCCGCGCGGCACGCCGGTGCCGCCGCCGCTCGCAAGGCCCGAGCCGCCGCCGAAAAACGCGTTCGGGCTCGAGGACGACATCCTCGGTACCGTCGATCCCGAGGCGACCGCGATGGTCGATCCGTACTTCAAGAGCGTGTACGACCAGTTCGTCGCCGTGAAGCAGAGCTGCAACGAGCCGACGAGCGGCCTCACGTACCAGAAGTTCAGCGACAAGCTGATCAAGAACCGCGACGATCTGATGGCGAAGACCGGCTGCCGCGAGGTGCGGTTCACCGTCTACGTCAAGGACGGCAAGGCCGCGCTCAAGGCCACCCCGGTCAAGGACGAGGGCTGAACGCGCGAGTCGCTCAGGTATTCGAGCGCGCCGTGATGTCGTGGATGCCGAGCAGGATGAGCTGCATCTGCTCGAGCCGGCGCGCGTTGAGCAGCATCACGCGGCGTCCCACGCTCTCGAACACGTGCTCGACCTGGTAATTCGCGAAGCGCTGATCGTCCGGCAGCACATGCTCGAGCAGGTGCCGTAGCTCCGGGATGTCCCACTGGCCGTTTCCGAGCTGGTAGACCAGCACGCCCTCGGTCGCGTTGCGGTCGACCTTGAATTGCTCGTAGAACGCCGCGTTCGCGAACCGGACGCGCAGATCGGAGTGGAGGACGAGCAGCGGCTCCGGCAGGCTCTCGATGATCTGCTGCGCGTACTCGGCCTGCTTGAGCCGCGTGATGTCGACGAACGTGACGACGACGCCGGCGATGCGGTCGACGTGGCTGCGATACGGCAGCACGCGCGCGAGGTACCAGTGACCGTGCAGGTCCTGGACCTCGCGCTCGATCGGCGTCAGCCGGTCGAGCACCTTGCGTGCATCGGTGGCCAGCGTCGGATAGCCGAGGCGGGTTGTC
>DAIRFU010000401.1:0-6668 GCA_036794935.1 Kofleriaceae bacterium
AGGTGTCGCGGCCTGGTGTTTGCAATGCACTGGAGACGTTGCTGGTCGATCGCGCGATCGCGCAGACGTTCATTCCGACGCTGGTGGACAGACTCGGCTCGCGCGTCGAATTGCGCGGCGACGACACGGTGCGCACGCTGGGTGGCGAGTCCGTGCGCGCGGCGACCGACGATGACTGGTCGGCGGAGTACCTCGATCTGGTGCTCGCCGTGCGCGTCGTCGACGATCTCGCGGCCGCGATCGATCATATCGAGCGCCATGGCTCGAACCATACCGAGTCCATCATCACGACCGATGCCGCCGCCGCCGAGACGTTCTTGCGCGAGGTCGACTCGTCGACCGTGATGGTCAACGCATCGACGCGCTTCGCCGACGGTGGCGAGCTGGGCCTCGGCGCCGAGATCGGCATCTCGACGACGCGGCTGCACGCCTACGGCCCGATGGGAGCCGAAGGTCTCACCACCACCAAATTCGTCGTCCGCGGCAGCGGACAAGTCCGTACGTGAGGAGGAACGAGCGAGGCATGACCCAACGCAAAAAGAGCGCCCCCAAGGCTGTACGTTCGACATCCCCGCAGTCGCGAAGCCACAGCAACGCGCCGGCGCCGTCGACAGGCCAGCCACGAACCACCGAAGGCCTCGACGGCGCGATGCGCGCCCTCACGCTCGCACTCGACAAGAAGGCGCTCGAGCCGATCTTGCTCGACGTCAGCCAGCTGTGCTCGTTCTGCAACTACCAGCTGATCATCTCGGGCCGCTCCGACCGGCAGGTCGACGCGATCGCCGACGCGATCGAGCTCGGACTCAAGGACGAGGGCCTGCGGCCGATCAGCACCGAGGGTGCGCGCACCGGCCAGTGGGCCCTGCTCGACTACGGTGACTTCGTGGTCCACGTCTTCGAGCTCGGCGCGCGCGAGCACTACGACCTCGAGGGGCTGTGGAACGATGCACCGCGCATCCCGATCGACGTGCCGGCCGACGCGCGCATCGCACCCGAAGAAGCGTACGAGCCCTCACCCGTCCCGTGAAGATCTTCCTCGGCGCGATCGGCAGGCTCAAGGAGCCGTACTTCGTCGCCGCCGAGGAGGAGTACCGCAAGCGCCTGCGCCCGTTCTGCACGCTGATCGTGCACGAGGCGAAGGACGAGGCCGGGCTGCTGCGCGCCCTGCCCGACGGCGCGCACGTCTACGCGTTCGACGAGCGTGGCGAGGCGATCACGAGCGCGCAGTTCGCCGAGCTGCTCGCGGCCGAGGCGCAGCACGGCGGCGGTGCGGCGGTCGCCCTCCTCGTCGGTGGCGCCGATGGCCACACCGACGCCGTCCGCAAGCGCGCCAAGAAATTGATCGCGTTTGGCCGGCTCACGATCGCGCACCGGCTCGTGCGCATCCTCGTGCTCGAGCAGCTCTACCGCGGGTTCAAGATCCTCCGCGGCGAGCCGTATCACCGCGACTGAGCGCTACATCGGCACGACGTCGAACGGGTCCGCGTGCATGTACAGCACGCAGCCGGGGCCGCCCGGCGTGCAGCTCTCGGTGTGCTTGTAGCCGCCGGGCTGCAGGACGTACGCGCCCGGGCCGAGGCTCTGCGGCGGCCGGCCGGACTCGACGTACTCGACGGTGCCGGCGAGCACGACCATGCGGACGTCGCGACCGTGCATGTGCCAGAACGGTGCGCTGCCTGCTCGCACCTCGACGAGCACGCCGGCCGGGCCGGCCTCGAGGTCGCCCCACAGCGGCGCGAACCGGCGATCGGGTCCGTAGTCGCGCCAGGCGAGCGACGCGACGCGCGACCGGCCCGATGCGCCCGACGCGCCTGACGCGCCTGATGCGCCTGACGCGCCTGACGCGCCTGACGCGCCTGACGCGCCTGACGCGCCTGACGCGCCTGATGCGATCGTATGCTCGTAGAACGTGCACGAGCCGGCCGGTTCACATGTCCCGGTGGCGGTGAGGGCCACCGCGAAGCGGTCCGGTGCCGCGCTCGGCGCCGCGACCAGCGCGCCCTCGCGATCGCCGTCTCGCCACAGCGTGGCCGGCGCCGGGCCGCTCGGGATGATCGTTGCCGTGCGGCGCGTGCTCGGATCGCCATGGGTCGCCGGCGCGTCGGGTGCCGCGCTGGCGGCGGGCGTGGGAGCCGCCGGCGTGCGCGCGGGCTGCGCGCTGCCTCCGCATCCGAGGGCGCCGAGCCCGGCGACGACCACGACGACGACTGCGCGCTGCATGCGCGAACCGTAGCGGATCAGCCGCGATTGCGTTTCATCGCACGATCGATCTCACGCTTATCGTCGGCTTCCTTCTTCGACGCGCGCTTGTCGTGCTGCTTCTTGTGGGTGACGAGCGCGAGCTCGACCTTGACGCGGTGGCCCTTGAAGTACATCGACAGCGGAATCAGCGTGTAGCCCCGCTGGTGGACCTTGATGGCGAGCTTGTCGATCTCGTGCTTGTGCAGGAGCAGCTTGCGGACGCGCGCGAGCTCGTGCCCCCAGCGGTTCGCCTGCGAGTACTCCTGGATCTGCACGTTGTGCAGGAACGCCTGGCCCTTCTGGAACACGACGTAGCCGTCCGCGATCACGACGCGCGCGTCGCGCAGGCTCTTGACCTCCGAGCCGACGAGCTCGACGCCCGCCTCCATGCGCTCGTGAACATGAAAGTCGTGGGTCGCCTTGCGATTCGTGGCGATCACCTTGAGGACCTCGGAAGCCGTGGCGCGCATCACCACTCGCCGATGTTCGACATCGATGTCCATGGCTCGCACGGCGCGAGTGCCTCGCCACGCTGGAGCAGCTCCACCGAGATGAGGTCCGGAGATCGGACGAACGCCATGCGCCCGTCGCGCGGCGGCCGCGAGATCGGATAGCCGAGATCGATGAAGCGCTGGCACGCGGCGTAGATGTCGTCGACCTCGTACGCGACGTGGCCGAAGTTGCGACCGCCGGTGTACGGCTCCTGCTGATCCCAGTTGTGCGTCAGCTCGATGTTCGGCGAATCGCCGTCGTCCCGCTCGCCGAGGAACACCAGCGTGAACCTGCCCTGCTCGCTATCGCGCCGCCGGATCTCGCGCAGCCCCAGCCCCTCGCAGAAGAAGCGCAGCGCGGCCGGCAGGTCGCGGACTCGCACCATCGTGTGGAGGTAGCGCATGGCGGTTGCGTAACAGATTGGGTACGTTCGCGCCATGTGCGAGCCCACCGTCCTGGCCAGGTTTCGCTTCGCATGAGAGATGACAGCCCGAGCCGCACCGCCGCGTGGGTGGCCGCCGCGCGACAGGCCGGCCAGCTGCTGCCCGAGGGCGTGCGCCTCGTCGACGATCGATACGGCGCTGCGTTCGTCGCGCCCGCGGTCGGCCGCTGGTTCGGGCGTGAGGTCGATCGGCTGCGCCCGCTCGCGACCGCGCCCGGCATCGTGCACTGGATCCTCTACATGCAGGTGCGCACCCGCGTGATCGACGACGCACTCCGCGCGTTCCTCGCGGCCGGCGGCCGCCAGCTCGTGCTGCTCGGTGCCGGCTTCGATTGCCGCGCGCTGCGCATGCCCGAGCTCGCCGGCGCGCGCGTGCTCGAGGTCGATCATCGCGCGACCCAGACCCGCAAGCGCGAGGTGCTGACTCGGCTCGGCGCGCGCTCGCCCGTCGAGTACGTGACCTGGGACTTCGAGGAGCGCGCGATGGAGGATCTGCCCGACGTGCTCGCCGAGTCCGGGCTCGACGTCGCGGCGCCCGTGTTCACGATCTGGGAGGGCGTCACGATGTACCTGAGCGCGGCCGCGATCGACACCTCGCTGCGCGCGATCCGCACGTGGAGCCCCGCCGGCTCGCAGCTCGCGATGACCTACTTCGCGAAGTCGCGCATCGAGCAGCCGTCGCTCCTCACCCGCGCGATGAAGGCGGCGGTCGCGATGTTCGGCGAGCCGTGGAAGTTCGGCTGGGCGCCCGACGAGCTACCCGGATATCTCGCGGAGCGCCGGTTCGAGCTCGTGCGCGACGTCGCGATGTCCGACGCGGCGCGCGAGCTGTTGCCCGCAGAGCTTGCCTCCCATGTGGCAAATCCCGACCGCCGCGTCGCGCTCGCCGCCGCTGCCGAGTCGGTGGCTGTCGTACAGTAATGCAACGAAGTGTGTACGTGAGCTAGCGCACGACGAGCACTCGGGCACTTAGCCGTTTCGGGTGGTGCAATCTCCGGATGCGAGCGCTAGCATCTGCACATGCAGCGAATCCTCTTGCCCGTGGTAGCGGCGCTCGGCCTCGTGGCCGGCTGCTACACCCAAGGCGACGTTGGCGTCGGCTACTCGTACGGCTATGCCGCGCCGGCGCCGAGCATGTACTACGTGAGCCCGGGCGTGTCGGTCGTCGCGTACTCGGACTACCCGGTCTTCTACTCGGATAACTACTACTGGCGCTACGACGGCGGCCTCTGGTACCGGTCGAGCTATTACAACAGCGGCTGGGTCGCATGGAACGACGTGCCGTACGGCGTACGCTCGATCGACCGGCCCTACCGCTACACGCGCTACAACCCGGGCCGCTGGTCGCGTGACCCGTACGCCGGCAGCCGCGGCGGCGTGCGCGACCACCGCACGTACCGCGGTGGCTATCAGGGCCGCACTCAGCCGGCGGCGCCCGCGCCGGGGATTCGCGATCACCGCACCTACCAGGCGCCTCGCCAGGCACCCGCGCGCGCACCGGCGGTCCGCGATCACCGTGACTACGCCGCGCCGCGGCCGACGTACCGCGGCTCGTCGAGGCCGGCGCCCGCCACGCGCGATCACCGGCGGCGCTGAGTCGGTCACTTCTTCGGTTTGCGAGCCGGCGACCGCGCCGGCTTCTTCGTTTTCGGCGCGAGCTCGGGCTCGTCGTAGTGGTCCCACTCGCCGCGGCCACCAAGCGCGATCCACTCGCGTCCGCTCGGCAGCGGCAGCGGCACGTTGTAGCCGTCCTTGCCCGGCTCGTACATCTCGACGGTGGCGATCGGCTCGAGCGCGCGGTCGTAGATCACGAACTGCTCGCGGCGGTCGTCGGACACGATGAAGCCATCGCCGAGCCGGTGGATCGCCTGCGCGAACACGCCGACCTGCCGCAGCCGCTCCCCCGCCGGCGAGAACAGCACGAGCCGATCGGACTCGCGGCTGTGGCGCGTCTTGTCCTCGAGCGAGCGCACGAGCGTGATGACGTGGCCATCGGGCAGCGCGGCGACGCCGACGAACGCGAACTCGGGTTCGGCCTCGATCGCGCGCGCCATCCGCCGCTTCTCGACGTCGAGCTCGGCGAGCCGGCTGCCCTCGCACAGCCACAGCGAGCGCTCGTTCTTCGGATCGAACCACATCGGCGTGTAGAGCACCGTCCCGTACGTCGCGTCCCCGCGCTGATCCTCGACATGACCGACCAGCTCGCCGGTCTGGGTATCGATCACGAGCCAGGGCTGGCGGCTATCGTCGGCGTGGACGAGGTAGCGGCCGACGAGCGCGATCGGCTTGCCGCCGACGACCTGGACCGACACGACGCGGCCATCCGCATGGTGCACCTCGAGGAAGCCGTCGCTCGCGCTCCACTGCAGGTACCGGCCATCGAGGTGGTGCGCGAAGCCGGCGTGCTTGGCGCCCTTCTCTGCCGTCCGCAGATCGTAGATCTGGCCCTTGTAGACGACCTGGCCATCGCAGATCACGTCGACCGCGGCGACCTCGGCGGCGCCGGGCTTCTTGCCGTAGCGGCGAAGATGGACGTAGCTCATGCAGGGAACGGCGCCAGAATACAGCCTCGCCGGCTAGAGTGCAGCGGGGAGCCAGAAGTCGCGCGGATAGAGCCGGTGCAGCGTCGCCGTCTTGCCGACCGCGGCCGTCAGGTAGTCCTGATACGCCGCCATCTGCTTCTCGGGGCCGATCACGAAGTAGACGGCATCGGGATCGAGCGTGCCGTAGCCGGGCAGCACCTTGCCGTAGACGGCCTCCATGCGCCCGAAGAGCGTCGCCGCGAGATCCTCGCGCCTGGCCGCCTCGAGCACGTGAGTGCGGAACCCACGCACGACCTCGGGCGTCAGGCCGTCGACGAGGTTCGCCGCCATCGCGCTCGCGCGCGCCTCGAATCCGATCGCGACCCGCGAGTCGAACGCCTTCGCGATCGCGTAGCGCGCGATGTTCGGATCCGGCTTCGCCTTCTTCAGCTGATCGATCACGAACCGCAGCGTCTGCGGCAACAGCGGACAGCGCTCGGCGTAGTAGTTCAGCGTGCCCTCCGCGAGGTGCGGGCGCAGGCCGTTCGAGTACGCGAGGCCGGCGGCCCACGTCTTCATGAAGATCGAGTGCGCGCCATGGCCGCTGTACAGGTTCGACGTGAGGTAGTCGAGGATGTGATCGTCGTCGGTCTGCGTGTAGTACGTGGTCGGCGCGACATCGAGGAACACGCCGCTCGACGTCGACGGTACGACGAGCCCGACGAACGTCGGTTGCTTCGCCTTGCGGTCGCGCGCGGCGAGCCGGGCGCGCAGCGGCGTCGAGTGGGGTGCCTTCGCGAGGCTCGCCCCGCTCTGCGGCAGCTCGCCGACCAGCGCGTCGAGATCGCGGGCGAGCGCGGTCTGGTTCGCCGTCGAGCCGACCTCGACGACGCGCGCGATGCTCGCGTTGACGACCTTCGCGCGCACGGCCTCGAGCCGCTTCAGTGCGGCGGGCGCACCGAGCTCGAGGT
>DAIRFU010000402.1:0-5731 GCA_036794935.1 Kofleriaceae bacterium
GTGGGTGCTGTGGCTCACGTACGGCGCGTTCTACTTCTGTCGCAGCAACCTGTCGACTGCGGTGCCCGGCCTCGAGCACGACCTCGCGCTCAGCAAGACCGAGATCGGCTGGATCCTCGGCTCGTTCAAGATCGTCTACGGCGTCGGCCAGCTGATCAACGGCCAGCTCGCCGAGCAGATCGGCGCGCGCCGCCTGCTCGCGATCGGCATGCTGGCGTCGGCCGCGCTCACGGTCGCGTTCGGGTTCGCGACCGGCTTCTACTTCCTGCTGTTCTTGTGGGCGACGAACGGCTACGCGCAGGCGCTCGGCTGGTCGCCGACCATGCGCGTCGCGGCGAACTGGTTTCCGGTCACGCGGCGCGGCCGCGCGATCGCGATCATCGGCACCGGCTACCAGCTGCTCGGCAGCGTGACCATCGTCGTCGCGGGGTGGTCGGCCCAGTGGCTCGGCTGGCGCGGCGCGCTGTTCGTCCCCGCCGGGCTGCTCGTCGCCTCGGCCGTCCACATGCTCCTCAGACTGGAGGAGTCGCCGCCCGCATCCCACGCCGAGGGCGCCGCGCCCACCACGCCGCGCGGCAGCTGGCAGACGAACCTCGTCGCGACCGTGTCCAACCCGAAGCTGTGGCTGCTCGCGGTCGCGCTCGGTCTGCTCAACGCGTGCCGCTACGGGTTCCTCGACTGGGGCGTCGCGCAGCTGATGGAGGTGCAGGACGCCGGCATCGGCGCGTCGGCGATGAAGAACTCGGTGCTGCCGGCCGGCGGCATCGCGGGCACGCTGCTCGCCGGCTGGGCCACCGACCGCTTCTTCGGGGGACGCCGGATCCCGGTGATGGTCGGCATGCTCGTCACGCTCGGCTTCATCGTCATCGCGTACGACTCGATCATCCACACCAGCGCGGCAGCGTCCGTGGTCACGCTCGCCGTGATCGGCGCGCTCATCTTCGGGCCGCAGGTCCTGCTCGTCGGTACCACGCCCGTCGATCTCGCGAAGCGAGGCGCCGCCGCCGCCGCGTGCGGGTTCGTCAACTTCGTGGGCTACGTCGGCGCCGCCGCCGGCGATCAGGTGACCGGTCACCTCGTCGATCGCTACGACTGGCACGCCGCGCTGTGGTTCTGGGCGGCGTGCGCGTTCGGCGGCGCGATCGTCGTCCTGCCGCTGTGGAGGGTGATCCACTCGCGCCGGGCGGGCACACCCGACGGCGCCACGTAGTTAGCCGGCGTCGCCGCGCGTCTCGTTCATCGCGCCGCCTTCGTTCTCCCATCGCGCGACCGCTCGCGGGCTGACGCGTGCGTCTCGGTCGACGATGCGTCGCGACGCGAAGCGGCGAGCGTCCGCGAGCGTGCGGCTCACGCGCCCGCGCCGCCTCGGCGAGAGCGCGACGACGAGAACGCCAAGGGCAAGCACGAAGAAGCCGATGTTGCGCGACGCAGCCATGCTCATCGTGCCTGCAATCGGTTCGCCAGGCGGGCTCGCCGACAGTGGGCGCCAGCGCACGCTGTTGAACATCGCAGGCAGGAGCGTAGATGCCGTGCGACCTGTTGACTTGCGGGCAGGACCAGGCAATAGGGGAGAAGGCGGCGACGTGCAGAACTCCCCAGACCGCGGAACGCGCCGATGACTCCCGAATTCGGCAACGCCGCCGGGTCCCTGCTCGAACGCCAGCCTGCCGACACGTCGCAGCACCTCGCCGAGCGCGCGGCGGCAGCATGCGAACAGCTCGCGCGGCACCTGGCGAGGCTGCTCGGTAACACCGGGGTCCAGTTGCTGCTGAAGCGCAGCATCATGGGCGCGAGCGACCAGGTGCCGTGGCTCGTGACCGCTACAGCGTCCGCGAGCCTGACGTCGGGTCTGCGCGACGCGATGCAGGACCGGGATCCCGACGCGGTCGCCGAGGCCTTCGTCGCGGTCCTGTCGGTGTTCGTCGGCCTACTCGAGAGGCTCATCGGAGAAGGACTCGTGGAACGGCTGCTCGATGAGGTATGGCCAGGCGTATTCACGCACGCAGCAAAGGACACCCCGTGAGCAAGCGAGTCGCGATCAAAAGACTGGCGACCGGAGTCCCCGGTCTCGACGATATCCTCGGTGGCGGATTACCCGAGCTGTCGTTCACCCTGATCGCCGGCGGGCCCGGCGGTGGCAAGACGACGCTCGCGCATCAGATCATGTTCGCGGCCGCCTCCGTCGAGCGCCCCGCGCTCTACATCTCGATCCTCGGCGAACCTCCGATCAAGATGTTGCGCTACCAGCAGCAGTTCTCGTTCTTCGACGAGACCAAGATCCCGCAGTGCGTCCGGTTCGCGCATTTCGGGACGGAGCTGCAGGAGCACGGCCTCGAGACCGTGCTGACACACATCATCACGGAGGTCGAGACGACGAAGCCGAAGCTGGTGTTCGTGGACTCGTTTCGCGCGCTGGTCCGCAAGTCGCTGGAGCCCGGCCAGATGGAGCTGCAGAGCTTTGTGCAGCGCCTCAGCCTGCACCTCACGAGCTGGGAGGCGACGACCTTCCTGGTCGGCGAGTACGAGCAGGACGAAGCGGAGTGCAACCCGATCTTCACCGTCGCCGATGGAATCCTCTGGCTGTCGCAGATCACGGACCGCAACTCGGTGGTCCGCAAGATTCAGGTCACGAAGATGCGCGGCCAGGCCCCGATCCCCGGCTTGCACACCATGAAGATCTCCGACACCGGCGTGCGCGTCTATCCGCGCTTGCCCAACCCGGACCGCCCCATGATGCAGGCCGATCGCACGCTCCGGCGGAAGACCGGCATCGCCACGTTCGACGAGATGCTCGGCGGCGGGATTCCTGCCGGCTACTCGGTGCTGATCGTCGGCCCCTCTGGCTCGGGCAAGACGGTCCTGTCGACGCAGTTCATTCGCGAAGGGATCGCGCAGGGCGAGCGCGGCGTGATCGCGGTGTTCGAGAAGCGCCCCGACGAGTACTTGACGACGGCCCCGGGGGCGAGCGAGCTCGGCGAGCTGGTCGAAGCGGGCATGCTGAGGATGCTGTATCTACGTCCGCTCGATCTGTCGGTCGACGAGACGATGGAGGAGATCGCGGAGGCGGTGAGAGCGATCGGTGCGACCCGCGTCGTGATCGACTCGCTGATGGGCCTCGAGCTCGCGCTCGCACCCTCGTTCCGCGAGGACTTTCGCGAGTCGCTGTATCGCATGGTCGGCGCGCTCGTCGAGCTCGGCGTGACCATCGTGATGACGGCCGAGCTGGTCGATTCGTACACGGAGCTGCGCCTGAGCCCTCACGGGATCTCGTTTCTCACCGACGGCATCGTGCTCCAGCGCTACGTCGAGCTCGGGGGACTGCTCCGCAAGGTGCTGGTCGTCGCGAAGATGCGTGGCTTCGACCACAGCAAGGAGCTGAGGCTCTACGACGTCGGGGCGGACGGCATCGTGGTCGGTGAACCGCTCTCGGACTACCAGGGCGTGCTCGTAGGCGCACCGCGACGCCTCCCGGACCGCGATTAGCGGCCTTCGTCGCAGCCTACGTCGCTCCCGGCATGGAACCCACTCACGCGCGGCGATTGCGCTATGCGTCGCGGGGTTGACGTGGTCAAAGTAGCCCGAGGTGCACGCTGGTGAAGAGGATCTCGAGCGGAGAACGGAGCGTACCGAAGCGACGCGCTGCGCGAGGAGGCCACAATCCCGCCCGCTACGCCGGCTCTCGTCATCGCGCACGCGCAGCCGAGGAGCGAGGTGAGCGGGAACGCGCGGCCCACACCCGCGAACAGGCTGTCACCCGCCGTGAATCGCACCAGCGCACGGACGCCGCGGTCCCCGCCGAACACGGACAGACCGTGACCAAGCAGAGCGACGATGCTCGGCTGCGCGAACAGGCGCTGCGAGCTCGCGCCGAGGCCGAGGCGGCATGGGTCGATCGCGAACGTCTGATCGAGCAGATGCGCGAGGCGAACGAGAGGCTCGTCGTCGCCACGTTGCGCGCCGACGAGCTCACCGAGATCGCCGTGGCAGCGAGCGTGGCCGCGGCCGACAGCGCCACGTTCGAAGCGGAGGCGCGGCGGCGCGCCGAAGCCACGGCGACACAGCTCCTCGCGGCCGACGATGCACTGCGTGCGAGCGAGAGCGAGGCGCGGGCGAGCAACCGCGCGAAGGACGACTTCCTCGCGATGCTCGGTCACGAATTGCGAAACCCGCTCGCGCCGATCCTGCTCGCGCTGGACCTGATCGGACTCGACGCCGCGGATGCTCACAAACGCGAGCACACGATCATCGAACGGCAGGTCAATCAGCTCGTCGGGCTGGTCGACGATCTGCTCGATGTGTCGCGGATCAGGAGCGGCAAGATCGACCTTCACCGCGAGCCGATCGAGCTGGCGGAGGTCGTGTCACGCGCGGCCGAGATGGCCGGCCCGCTCATCGAGTCGAGGCACCACACGCTGACCGACACGGTCCCACCGCGTGGCCTCGCGATCGAGGGTGACCTGCTCCGGCTGACCCAGGCGATCGGCAACCTGCTGACGAATGCCGCCAAGTACACGCCGCCGGGTGGCATGATCGCGGTGACGAGCGAACATGACGGGCCGAACGTCGTGCTCCGCGTTCGCGACAACGGGATCGGGATCTCCAAGGACATGATCCCGCACGTCTTCGATCTGTTCGCGCAGGAGCATCAGACGACGGACCGGCCCGCCGGCGGCCTCGGCCTCGGCCTCGCGATCGTGCGCTCACTCGTCGAGCTACACGGCGGGACCGTCACCGCATCCAGCGACGGGCTCGGTCACGGCAGCGAGTTCGTCGTCGAGCTGCCAGCCGCACCGCGCGCGGACTCGGCACCCGACGATGGTGCACCCGACGATGGTGCATCCGCCGACGACGCGCGGGGCCAACTGGCCAAGATCCTCGTCGTCGATGACAATCACCTGGCGGCGGACCTCACCGGGGCCGCGCTGACCAAGCTCGGGCATGACGTGCGGGTGGCGCATGACCCGGCTTCGGCCCTGTCGAGCGTCGAGAGCTTCGTCCCCGAGCTCGTGCTGCTCGACATCGGTCTGCCCGGGATGGACGGCTACGCGCTCGCCAAGCGGTTGCGAGCGGCCGTCTCGCCTCGCGAGGTTCGTTTCATCGCGATCAGCGGCTACGGGCTGGCGGCCGACCGCCAGCGTTCGGCGGACGCCGGGTTCGACGAGCATCTCGTCAAACCGGTCGACCTCGCGACCCTGCAACGCAGCATCGCTCGGTCGAGGTCGCTGCGAGGCGCTCGAGGTGCGAATGGTTGACGCGACCCGTCCGCGATCCGACCTGACTGAATGTGACGAGACCTGGCAACGACGGATCCGAGAGCTCTACGCGAACATCGAGGAGCTCTATTCTCATGTCGACATCACCGTCGTCGTGTTCGATCGCGATCTCGTCGAGGTGAGTCCCTGCGAGAGCTCCGCACGCGACCTCGTGTGCTCGCTCGCCGAGCTCGCGCGCCGGGTGCTCGACACCGGCGAGCCGCAACGCGCGGTCGCGCTCGACCAGACTGGGCGCCAGCATGCCCATGCGTTTGCGTTGCGGGACCATGACGCGATATCCGGAGTCGCGTGCATCGTCGAGGACGACGGTGCGCGCCGCGAGCTGTTCGTGCGGTGCGCGATGGCGACCTTCGATGGCTACCGCCAGAACGAGGCGGCGCTGCTGGAGCGCGAGCGCCGGGCGCACGAGGTCGTGATCGCCGACCGAAGCCCCGCCGCTGATGACGACGACATTGGCG
>DAIRFU010000402.1:5741-6659 GCA_036794935.1 Kofleriaceae bacterium
CACGAGCTGCGAGCACCGATGACCTCGATCTTGTTGTGGGAACAAGTGCTGCGCGACCCTGCCCTCGCCCCCGAGACGCGCACGTCCGCCCTCGATGCCATCCGCGAGAGTGCGGCGGGTCAGGCGATGCTGGTCACCGATCTGCTCGACGTCTCTCGTGCGATCAACGGCAAGCTCCGCATCGATCTACGTCCGACCGCGGTCGCACGGGTCCTCGCGATGGCGATCGAGGATGCTCGCCCGCACGCCATCGCACGCCACGTCGAGCTCGTGGCCGATCTCGCCGCGGAGCTCGGTCACGTGCTCGGCGACTCGCACCGCCTGCGACAGGTCTTCGATAACCTGCTCTCGAACGCGATCAAGTGCACGGAGCACGGCCGGATCTCGGTTCGTGCGTGGCCGAGCGACGAGTGGATCACGATCGTGGTGAGCGATACCGGACGTGGGATCGCGGCGGGATTTTTGCCCCACGTCTTCGAGCCGTTCAGGCAAGCCGATAACAGCGAGCCAGGTGGTGGCCTCGGACTTGGTCTCGGGATCGCGTATCAGGTTGTCGCGCTTCACGGCGGCACGCTGACGGCATCGAGCGAAGGCCTCGGGCGCGGTGCGCAGTTCACGGTCTCCCTGCCCCGACTGCGGGCCGGCGTGCCCGACGAGCAGTCCGTACGCACGGCGATCGCGGGGATTCGCGTGCTGGTGGTCGATGACGATCGGCGACTGATCGAGGCACTCCAGATCTTGCTCAACGGCGCGGGGGCCGTGGTGACGACGGCGACGTCGGTCGCGATGGCCACCGCGATGCTCGAGGCCGGCGGCACCGACATCCTGCTGAGTGATCTCGGAATGACCGACGTGGATGGCTATACCCTCGTGCGGACGATCCGGGCGACGCCGGGCGCCATGCAACGGCTGCCGGCG
>DAIRFU010000403.1:0-6651 GCA_036794935.1 Kofleriaceae bacterium
TCAGGAGCGTCCACGTATGAACGTACGTGTAGTCGTCGCCGCTCGGACCGGCGAGCCCGGCGAGCGCCTGGACGAGCAGCGTCGACTTGCCGACGCCCGGATCACCGCCGAGCAGCACCATGCTGCCGGCGACGAGCCCGCCTCCGAGTACACGATCGAGCTCGCCGATGCCGCTGACCTGGCGCGCGCCGCCGACCTGCTCGCCGACCTCGGCGATCGACACGGGCCGCTGGCCGTCCGCCACGCCCGCCGCGCTCGCGCGGGCCGGCGCGATGCTCTCGATCTCCTCGACGAGCGAATTCCACTCCTGGCACGCGGGACAGCGGCCGAGCCACTTGGCCTCGGTGTGGCCGCACGCCTGGCAGCAGTAGACGCTGCGCGGGGCCTTGAGCGCTTTCACCTTCGCCATCCCGCTGGTCGTACCAGCCTGGTCTGACGTCGCTCGCTGCACGCGACGGCGTGCTGCGCCCGCGCGTCAGCGCCGGGTCGCCGCGCGCATCTCGGCGACCGCGGCATTGATCGTCTTGTGATGTGCGGCGCGGCAGATCATCTGCAGGTCGAGCTCGGGGAGCCACGCGCTGCGCGGCCGTTTCCCATACCGCCCGCCCGCGAGCCCATACGCCGTGATCGCGTCGCGCTCCCACATCCAGACCTCGTCGACGCCGAGCCGCTTGTAGACCTCGAGCTTGTCGATGCCGCCGCTCGTCCAGATCACCTCGATCGCGATGTCGGGTCGATGCTTCGTCGTCGGATCGTCGGCGAACACGTAGCACTCGTCGGGCTCGACGCCGGTCTTCTTCGGCTTCTTCTTGAGGAGCCAGCTGCCGTAGGCAGCGAACGGGATCTCGCGATCGAGACAGTAGGCCTCGAGCACTCTGCCGATCATCGACTTGATGTTCTCGTGATAGCGCGAAGGAGACATGATCTCGAGCACTCCGTCGAGGTAGGTCATCCGTGGCGACGACCGCTCTCCGCGCAGCGCGAGCATGGTCTCGAATCCAGACCAGTCGACTCCGTTCAGGACGATGCGCTGGTCCGCGTCCGGCACGTACTCGCCGCGCCAAACCGGATCATCCGTCATCATCTGCACCATCGTCACCATGGTAGCACTCGACGTAGCAACGCGACTGCCAGTGCAACCTCCCGAAATCATGGCTTGCGTCCGGGCAGGACGGACGAGCCGCGGACATCGCGTCCGATGCGCGGCCGCTGCGCAGCTCAGCTCAGGCGCTTGCGCACGGCTTCTTGCTTCTGGCGCAGGCGCGCGGCGAGCTCGTCGCGGCCGAGGGACTGCGCGCGACCGGCGCCGACGCCGAGCCAGCGCACCGCGTGGCTGATGCTGCCGGCGGCGAGGAACGCACGGCTCGCCGACAGCGCGACCGCGACATCGTCGCGATCCTCCTCGTGCCGGCGCTCGAACAGCGCCTCGGCCTGGTCGATCATGCCGGCGCTGACGTAGACGTCGGCGAGGCCGTCGTGCACCGCGCCGACGCGCGCCGAGCCGTGCGGGATCTTCGAGAGCGTCTGCGCGTACGCGTCGGCGAACTCCTCGTAGGTGCGCACCGCGCGATCGAGATCGGCTCGGCCGAGCTCGAACATCAGCTCGAGGAACGGTGCGTAGAACACGTAGCTGTCGATATCGCAGCGCAACACGCCGATCACCTGATCGAGATCGAGCGCGTCGCCCTGATGCGCCGCCGCGGCGAGCGTGGCCGCCTCGATCGCGATGCCGGAGCCCGCGAACCGCGCCATCGCGGCATCGAGGCCGTGCTCGCGCACGACCTCCGAGACCCGCTCGGCGCGCGCCACGTGCTCGGTGATGCCCGCCCAGTCGAAGTGATCGAGGCCCGGCGGTGCGTCCGGGCTCTCGAACACGTCGCGATCGAGCGCGGTGGTCATCTCGAAGTGGTCGTCCCAGGTGGCGCCCTCGGCCTTGAGGGCCCGGCGTGCCGCCGCGATCTCTTCGGCCGATAGCCAGCTGATCCGCATCAAACCAGCCTAGCACGCGCCCCTGCCCCGCCTATCGCCCGCGTTGGGGGTGCGATAGCGGGCGAGGCGCGACTACTTCTTTCTCTTCTTCGGCGCCTTCTTCGTCGCCTTCTTCGGCGTGCCGCCGATCGAGGTCATCTCTTCCTCGATGCGCTTTTCGCCGGCGCTGTCCTTGCCCTTGTTGAGCTCGAGGTACTTCTGCCACGCGGCGATCGCCTTCTCGTTCTCGTGGTTGCGCTTGTACATGTAGCCGAGATCGAACCAACCATCGCTGTACGTCGGATCGAGGCTCGTCGCCTTCTCGTACTCGGGGATCGCCTTGTCGGGCTCGTCCTTGCGGCGCCACGCCGCGCCAAGATCGTAGTGATAGCGCGCCTCGTTCGGGGCGAGCGCGATCGCCTTCTCGTACATCTTGATCGCGTCGTCCTCGCGCTTGTCGAAGCGGTACGCGACGCCGAGGCTATGGAACCACTCGGGCTCGTCCTGACGGATCTGTACCGCTCGCTCGAGATCGGCGATCGCGCCCTTGGTGTCGTCGAGCTTGCGGCGGACGGTGCCGAGCAGGTAGCGGATCTCGCCGTCCTTCGGATCGATCCGGCACGCCTGGAGCAGCGCGGTCTTCGCCTGCTCGAGCTTGCCCGCGTTCGCGTACGCGGTACCGAGGTTGCGCCACAGCGTCTTGTCCTTCGTGATGACCTGCGTCGCGTGCTCGTAGGCGTCGATCGCCTTGTCGAGGTTCTGCTTGCGCTTGTAGAGCGCGCCGAGCGAGGCCCACGCCATACCGTGCTTCGGGTTCTGCGCGACGGCCTGCTGCAGCGCCTTGATCGCTTCATCGACCTTGCCCTGCATCTTGTAGGCGAGGCCCTGCTTGTAATAGGCGTCGGAGCTCTTGTCGGCCATGGCTGGACCGCTGATCAAGAGACCGACCGCAATAACGAGGCTCGCGAGCACGCGCATGATTCCTCCTGGAAACGTGGAGCGTACCAGAAGACGTACCGGCGCTTCGTTTAGTCATGCACGCGCGAGCTCGGCGGACGCTTTCTCGACATCCGCCGAATTTTCCTGGAGATCGCACTGCGCCATTCCACTGTCCGCCCCGCCGCCCAGCTCGAGCTCGGCGAGCGCATCGCCGCTGGCCGCGACATCGTGAGATAGCTCTTCGAGCTGCTTGACGGCTGACGCGCCCGCGCTCGCCGCCCGCGCCGCGACCAGGCCGTTCGCGGCGAGCTGGAACTTCTCGAGGGCGGCGACGTGGTTGTGCATGCGCGCGATCAGCCGCTCGCGGTTCTGCCGGATGTGATCCCGGTAACGCCGCTGGTCGTCGAGCGCCGTGCGCGCCGCCTGGTACTGCGCCTTGACCTCGGCATCGGTCGCCGCCGCGATCCGCGCGTCGAGCGCCTCCATGCGCCTGGCCAGCTCCTCCTCGCCCGCGCCGGCCGCCTCGAGGCCGCTGCTCTTGGTCGCGACCTCGAGCGTCTTGAGCACGCCGTCGCGCACGAGCTGCTTGCCCGGATCGGCATCGGCGAGCCTGTCCTTCGCGCCCGTCCAGATCGCGAGCGAGCGGTCGCACAGCTCGCGGACCTCGCCGTCGAGCCCCGCCGGCAGCGTGCGCGCCGCGGCCTGCACCGGATCGCGCGAGACGCGCAGGTGGCGCGGCAGCATCGCGAGCACGCCGATCATCCCCATCGCCGCCGACGACGTCATGTCGCGCGCCCAGCTCGGCCAGCCTGCGGTCTGCTTCGCGAACCCGATGCGTAGCGCCGCCCACATCGCGAGCAGCGCCGTCGCCGCGGCGAGCATCACCGCGAGTGCACCACGCACGCCGCGCAGACTGAACGCGCGCCCGTCGCGCCCGTTTGCCGCCTCGCCGCCGCGCCCGCCGATGCCAATCGCGAGTGCCATCACCGCCGCGACCGCCGCCAGGATCGGCCAGCTCGGCGTCATCACGAACAGCGGCACGCAGGCGAGTGCCGCCGCGCCGATCCGCCACCTCGCGTTGCCGTGTGCCAGCGCGGTGCCGGCGGCGATGCCGACGAGCCCGGCCGCGAGCGGCGCGACCGGCGCCACCACGGCGGCCTGCGTACCGGCATGAGTCACGGCGGAGACGGCGAGGCCCAGGGCCGCGCCGGCGCCCACCATGCCGGCGGCCGCGCGATGAAAGAACGGATGATCGCCAAACCGGATGTCCATGTCCGGTACCAACGCAGGACCCGGGCGCTTCGATCTAGCGATACCGCCCCCGTACGGCGTCCTCCCCCAAAGCACCAAGAGCCTGCTTTCGCAGGCTCTTGACGGGACCCAAGGATCAGGTCCTCGCGAACGTCAGCCGACTAGAACGTGAGACGGACGCCCAGGCGAACCTGACGCGGCGCGCTGCGCACGTTCAGCTTGCCGTAGTTCTTATTCGGTAGGACCGTCGTGGCCTGCTCCTGCAGCGTGGCCGGATCGATCGACTTGACATGCATCAGGTCCTCCGGGGTGCCGCCCGCGATCGGAATCGCGTTGTCGTACGTGTACGTCTGGTCGACGTTGAGCTCGTCCTGCTGGTTGAACAGGTTGAACACGTCGACGAACGCCTCGATCGCCGTGTTCTTGCTGAACGAGTAGCGATACGCCAGGTGGGTGTCGGCCGTACTCGTCACGGGCGAGCGACCGCCCGAACCACGCGGCAGCAGGTACGACTCGCTCGAGCCGTACGCCGGGTGAGAGGCTAGGGCGTTGTGCGGGATACCCGACTGCGTCCGCCAGCTCGCGCCGACGATCAGCGCGCCCGACTTCTTGAAGTCGAACGCGTAGAAGCCGTCGACCTTGAAGTTGTGCGGGCGATCGAGGCCCATGAAGCCGTAGCGGTTCGCCATCAGCTCCGGGAGGTCGTACAGCGACGTCAGGTTCGGGTCTTCCTGGTACGTCTCGGTCGAGAACAGACCGGGGTAGTTACCCTTCGAGACCGAGTACGTGTACGCCGCCTGGAGCAGCGAGTTCTTCGTCGGCCGGTTCTTCGCGATCAGCGTGACCGCGTCGTAGTCGCGGACCGGCTTCTCGAATGACTTCACGGCGTACAGCTGCTCGGCGCGGTGCGCGTACAGGTCGCCGAGCGCCTGATCGTCGGGGTCGCTCGACGCCATCAGCTCGGTGGCCTGCGCCATCAGCTTGTCGGCCTCGGAGTCGAAGTCCTGGCCCGGGTTCGTGATCAGGTACGTGTTGCCACCGTCGGTCGAGATATCCTCGATGACCGACGGCATCGTGCGGTGCATGTAGTTTGCACCGACCGTGAGGTCCGGCATGACCTCGTACTCGGCGCCGAGGATGATCTCGTCCGTGCGCTGGCCCCTCAAACCCGGCGACACGAACTCGTAGCCGCCGCCCAGCGCCGCCAGCTCGACGTTGTCCGAGCACTGGTTGAGGCGTTCCGCCATCTGCGCACCGGTCATGCCGGGCGTGTGGTCGACGTCGCAGTTCGGATCGTAGCCACCCTGGTCCGGGGTGAGGCGGCCCACGTTGAAGTACCGATAGTTGATCATCTCGCCGCCAAACGCGCGGACGTTGATGTCCATCGGCACGTTCTCGTAGAAGCGGCCCCAGTTGCCGAAGATCTTCGACTTGCCTTCGCTGGTAGGATCGAAGATGAAGCCGAGGCGTGGCGCCCAGTTGTTGAGCGTGTACGCCTTCTCGGGGACGACCTCGCCTTCCGGAGAGATCGTGCCCTGGATCTCGTCGGCGACGTAGCCGACCTGCTGCTCGTAGCGCACGCCGAGGTTGAGCGTGAAGTTTGGCCGGATCTGCCAGCTGTCCTGGAGGTAGCCAGCGATCGTGCGGTTCACCGTGTCGGCCGTCTTCTGATCGGCCGCGCCGCAGACTGCCTGATCGTTCGCGCACAGCACCTCGTCGTCGGCCAGCACCTCGGTCGCCGGATCGGTGACATTGCGGCGGATCGTATAGAACTCGCGCAGGCGCCAGCGACCCGGCGCACCACCGACGTTTGCGTCGCGGCGCCAGCGCTGTCCCGCCGTGTAGTACGAGAGGTGATCGTAGCCGGAGAAGTCACCGTCGATACCGGCCTTGAACACGTGGTAACCGAGCGCCTTCACGCGCTGGGTCAGCGAGATCGCGCCGGAGGTACGCGCGTTCGTGCGCTCCTCGACGTACGACAGACCGCCCTCGGCGTAGCCGAACACCGGGCAATTCCGGATCTCCGGATACGGATCGTTCGGGTCGTTGTCGTTGCAGCCCGCGACCGCCTGGTCGCCTTCGATATCGGCGAAGTCGTACAGCGAGCGTGTGTAGTTGTAAAAGACGTACGGCGTGTCCTGCATCGCGCCGATCGGGTGCTCGTTCCGGAACCCACGGTGGTAACCGAGAACTGCGTCGATCTGCGTCTTGCCCTGGAACAGCTTCGACGTCCACTTGCCGGAGAAGTCGTAGGCGCCCTCGTCGACCTGCCAGCGCAGCTGATCCGGGTTGCGTGCGTAGATGCTCGAGTGCTCGAGCCCATCCGTGCGACCGCTCGGGTTACCGAACGCGGAGATCTGGAACTGGTTGTTCTGATCGATCGCGCCGTTGATCTTCGCGGTGAAGTAATAGGTCTTCAGATCGCGCGGGATCTCGCGCCTCGACAGCTCGTCCTGCAACCCGAAACCCGTGTCCGGATCGACGTCCGGGATG
>DAIRFU010000404.1:0-6650 GCA_036794935.1 Kofleriaceae bacterium
GATCGACACGCAAGAGGACGCGCAGGGTGTCGCCGGCGTCAACCGCGTCGGCTACTCGACGGGCGCGATGCGTCAGCTGATCCACAGCTACGCGCAGCAGTACGCGTGCCGGATCGATCCGCCGCCGGATCCGTTCGCGCCCGAGCCGGTGCGCGAGGGGAGCATGGTGACCCAGGTCGAGACGATGGAGCTCGGCGAGTGCGAGTGGCGCGTGCTCGGCCCGTTCATTGCCGGCGCGGCGGCGGACGTCACGGTGACCGCGCACGGCGATGGCGATGCGGACATCTACGTGCGGCGCGGCGAGGCGCCCGAGCCGCAGGCGTTCGACTGCAAGTCGGCCGGTGACGCGAGCGACGAGTCGTGCACCGTGGCCGGCGGCGGCCCGATCTACGTCGCGGTGTTCGGCGCGGCGGCGAGCAGCGTCGAGGTCGACATCGTGTACCGCAGCGAGGACGTCGCACAGCCGACGTGCCTGGACGGCGAGATGCCGCGCGACGCGGTGCTCGTCAAGGCGGACTGGCGGCGCAAGCTGTCAGGCGAGAACCTGGCGTACTTCGACACGTCGGGCGCGCGCATGCGCGAGCGGCTGGCGCAGGACGCGAGCTGGGGCGAAGGCGACGGCAGCGCGAATCCCGATCCGTCCTCGATCTACACGATCACGCTGCCGAACGGGAACGCGTTCCGCATGCCGGCGCTGCACGTGATGACGAAGGAGCTCGACCACTGGCTCTGGATCACGCTGTGGTGGTCCAAGGATCCCGATACCGACTTCGGCGCCGATCGGCCGGCGAACGTCGCCGCGCTGCCCGGCCCGTGGCGCAACTACAAGATGTGCGTGAGCTCCGCATACCTCGAAGGCGATCCGGATCCGCGCGGCGGCGCGGCGGGCACGCTCGGCGACGCGCTCGAGGCGGTGCACGGCGGCGTCGGCGCACCGAGCTGGTGCAGCAATCCGTACCTCGAGCTCGGCGAAGGCAACGCGGCGACGAACTGCATCGGCTGTCACCAGCACGGCGGCACCGACCTGACCCCGGAGGCGATCCTCGCGACCCAGCCCCACCACGGCGCCACGCGGGTGCGCAATAACTTCTTCACGGACTACCTGTGGGCCATCAAGGGCGGCCAGGGCGAGGACCTGTCGGCGCTCGTCCAGGCCGAGGTCGACTACTGGGACGCGAGCGATCCCTAGAGGCGCGGACAAGACCGCGCGATGGCTTGGAAATTCGCCGTCACTCCGGAGGGCAAGGGAGCGCCGGGTGAGTCAAAATCGCGTCGGATGACGGTGGCTCTCGAGCTCTCGGTGCTGCAGCCGCCGAGCGAGGGGCTCGGCTACATCGCGGGCCTCGCGATCACCGATCAGCTCCTCGTCGCGGCCGGGGGCACGTCGAGCCGGTGGCCGACGGTCCTCGCGACCTCGGATGCGCGCCACTTCGAGCCGCGCAAGACGCCCCGTCAGCTCGGCCTGCGCGACGTGCTCGCGGCCGGTGACGTGCTGTGGGCGTGCGGCGAGTACGGCCAGCTCGCGATCTCGCGCGATCGGGGCGCGGCGTGGAAGCTCGTCGATACCGGCACGGATGCGTGCCTGTTCGCGCTCGCGCTCGAGGCCGACGGCGCGGTGTGGGTCGTCGGTGATCGCGGCTACGTGGCGCGCGTCGTCGGCGAGCGACTCGAGCGCGTCGAGCTCGGCACCACCGCGCGGCTCGCCGCCGTGTACGCGGTGGGTGACGAGATCGTCATGCTCGGCTGCGATGGCGCGCTCTATCGCCGGCATGGCGACGAGGTCGCGAGGATCGCGACCGGCGCGACGAGGCCCCTCAGCTCGCTCGTCGTCACCCGGCTCGGTACGTGGATCGTCACCGGCGACGGCGGCTTCATCGCGCGCTCGCCGGACGGCGCGTGGTGGTCGCGCGTGGCCAGCGGCACCGAGCTCGATCTCGAGGCGAGCTGTGCGTGCAGCGACGGTCAGCTGATCGTCGTCGGCGATCGCGGGCTGATCCTGGGCTCGACCGACGATGGCCGGCGCTGGCAGCCGGTCGCGACCGACCTGGTCGTCCACCTGTGGAGCGTCGAGCGATTCGGTGCCGGCGTGGTGATCGGCGGCGACCAGGGCCTGATCGCGAAGCTGGCGCCGCCGGGCGATCAGACGTGGCACGACCGCGTCGACGTGTTCGGCGGTGGCAAGCCCCTCGATGCCGCGTTCGCGCGCGGCCCGGACGGCTTCATCGCGAACGGGCTCCCCGCGTACCTCGCGGTGGTCGGCGGCGAGCGGACCGATGCCGACATCCGCGGGCGCACCGACGACGATGGCGGCGAGGCCGATCGCGAGGCGGCGGCGGCACTCGCCGGGCGCGGCACCGGCGACGACTTCGCGGCGAACTACGGCGTCGCGATGCCGGCGGAGCTCGCGGCGCTGTTCTCCGCTGTCGAGGCGCGCGATCGATGGTCGACGTTCGCGGAGCTTCGCGTCGATGGTCACCTGTTGCCCGATGTTGGCGCGCGCAACCTGTTCGAGCTGCTCGTCCGCCGCGACCAGCACGCGGAGCTCGGCACCGGGCTCGTCGAGGCGTTCTGCGGCGCGTTCGGCATCGGCTCGCAGGAGAGCGGCGACCGCTACTTCATGGAGCTCTACGAGTGGGACGGCCCGCGCCAGGTGCTCCACTTCGACCACGAGACGCGCGCATTCACCGGCGTCATCGCCGACTCGCTCGACAGCCTGGTCTATCTCGCCGCACTCGCGCGCGCTCGCGAGACGCGACGGATCTCCGACGAGGCGTTCGCGATCGGTCTCGGCAAGCTGCACGGCAAGGTCGCACCGACGTGGCACTTCGCGATCGAGGACGCCGATCCCGCGTTCGTCGCGCTCGACGCGAAGCGGCGCGACACCGAGTTCTTCTTCTATCGCGCGCGCTGGATCTGCGCGCTGCTGCAGGACCGCGGCGACGGCGATCTCGCCGAGATCCCGGCGCTGTTCAACGCGGACTTCAACCAGGTCGTGCCCGTCGATCAGCTGCCGGCGCGCTACGAGGCGTGCGAGAGGGTCATCCCGACCGCGCTGTACTCGATGTGGCGTGCGTTCCTGTTCGACGAGCCCGAGCTCGGGCAGTACCTCGAGATCGGGCGCCGCCACCGCTCGCGGCTCGTGCGCGACGCGGCCACGCTGATCGACGAGCTGCGCGCCGGCCGCAACGAGCTCGGCCGGATTCGCGACGTGCGCGCCCACCTCGCCGCGTTCCGCGCGCTCGATCTCGATCCGCGGCGCACCGCGCGGCACGAAGCCGACGACGACGCGCGTGCGCAGGCGGACGCTGCGCGCTACCAGGCGATCACCGCGGAGCTCGCACGCACGCCGCGGGCGGGCTGGGCCGAGCTCGCCTGGCGCTGGCTCGACGACAGCGTCGCCCACCACGCGCTGCTGCGCGAGCTCCAGGCGACGCCGGCGCTCGCGGCCCAGCTCGCGGCGATCGACGAGCTGCGGATCCTGGCCGACGCGGATCGCGAGGTGATGGTGCGGTGGCTCGCGCGCGAGCTGACGCCCGAGCTCGAGGCGGTGCTCGCCGGCAGCCTGCTGCGCGGTGATCGGGTCGCCGGCGGTCTCGCGGGACACGCCAGCGCCAAGCCGGTCAGCGCGCCCCCGCCATCCGTCACCCGCCGGCCGCGCCGGCCCGCCGCTGTCGCCGCGCCCGATCGCGTGCGCGCTGCACTCCGGCTCACCGAGCGCGCACTGCGTCTGGCGCCGGGGGATGCCGACACGCAGTTCACGCACGCGATCTTGCTGCTCGATGCGGACCGGGCGGGGCTCGCGGGCGCGCTCGAGGAGCTACTCGGCGCGTTGCCCGGGTACGCGGCCGCGATCCGGATCCAGGTCGCGGTGCGGATGGGCGAGCTGGCGCATCCGCGCGTCGTCGATGCGCTCGACGCCGCACTCGCCGAACCCGATCTCGCGGCGGACGACGATGTCGGAGAGGAGCTGCTTGGCGATCTCGCCCACGCCGTGATCGAGCATGCGCCGGAGCGACTCGCCGCGCTCGTGCCACGGCTGCCGGCGGCCGTCGGCGTGCTGGCGTCGGTCGCGTGGCACGCGTCCCAGGCCGACCGCAACGACGATGCGCTCGCGCTCTACGCGCGCCTGGTCGAGCTGCCGGTCCCCGAGCCGGGCGACGAGCGGACGACCTACCTGCACGCGCTCGACAACGCGTGCGTGCAGGCCCACGCGGCGAAGGCCTACACGCGGGCGGTCGAGATCGCCGATCGCGCGCAGCCCGTCGCGCACGAGAACCCGCACCTCTATCACTCGGCCGCGTGTGCGTACGCCGCGGTCGGCGAGTACGTGAAGGCGCTCGAGCAGATCCGGCTCGCGATCGAGCACGACTACGAGCAGCTCGGTGAGGTCGAGGTCGATACCGATCTCGGGCCGCTGCTCGACTGGCCCGAGTTCAAGGCGCTGTTTCGCGACTGGCACGCCCGGCAGGAGGGCAACTGATGGCCGTGGCCGTGCACGGACACGCCGCGCTGGAGGGCGAGACCGCGTTCGCGTTCTTCGTGGTGCGCACGCGCGAGCCGATCGCGCGTGGCCGGATCGTCGACCTCTTGCACTATCTCGCACCGCTCATCCCGGACCCCGATACGTTCGTCGAGGAGCTGTCCGAGGACATCGATCAGGCGGTCCAGATCCTCGCGCTGCCGTGGCTGCCGCCGGAGGCCGGCCACGCGGTCAGCGCGCAGCGGCGCCTGATCGAATCGGCCGCCGCGCACGGCATCGACGCCGCCTGGTTCTTCCAGACCGGTACCAGCCTGCCCGATCTCGACGACGATGACGACGACGAAGACGACGGCGAGGACCTCGAGTACGACGACGACGCCGACGAGGGCGATCCACGGAGCGCGCGCGCGATGACAACAGACGACAGCTGGGCCGGCGAGTCGTCGTGGAGCATGGAGACCGGCTGGAGCAGCGGCGAGGTCAGCGGCGAGACCAGGACCACGCCGATCGAGATCATCGACATCTCGACGCCGGATGACGAGCTCGACGATCTCGCTGCCGGTGCCGACGAAGCAGCCGAGGGTGGTGCCGAAGGCGAACCGACCTGGTCGCACGGTCCGCCGCCGCAGGTCACCCGGCCACGCTTCCCGGTCGACGGCTATCCGGCGATCCTCGACGAGGACCGCTGCGAGGATCTTGGCATCGCGGTCAAGCTGCGAGGCGACATGCTCGCGGGCGAGGGAACGGTGCTGTTCGCGTTTCACACGCTGTGGCTCGCGCCGTACGGCGGCCGTCTCCGCAACGCCGAGGTGATGATCGATCGCACCCATCACGCGGCGCACTTCTGGGTCGATCGCTTCGCGCCGCCGTGCTCGGTCGAGCAGCAGGTCCATCACCTGCTCTGGATCCTGTCGAAGCTCGATCAGGTCGTGCCGATCCTGCACGCGCGGTTTGCCGGTGCGACCACGATGCAGAAGTACGCGGGGCTCGCCGACGAGGAGAACGAGCCGTTCGTGCTCGGTGGAAACCCGCTGCTGGCGGTCCATGCCGAGGCGGGGGAGGAGGGTGTCGATCGCTGGATCGCCGCGCAGACCGAGTGGTCGCCCCAGGAGATCGGCCAGATGCTGCGCGAGCTCGCGATCGACGTCGTGACCGCGAGCGGCGAGGACGATGGCGACGAGGCGGAGGCCACGGGCGACGAGGAGCGCGGCCGGTATCTCGCGGCGTATGCCGGCGAGCTGCTCGCCGCGCGCGCCGCGGCCGGCATGCTCGATCCGCGCGTGCCTCGGTGCCTCGAGCCGCTGCTGGCGCTCCCCGACGACGATCCGCGGCGGCCCGTCGCGGCACGCGTGGTGGCCGCGAACGACCGCGCAGCCCGCGACGGAATCTCCGATGACGAGGACATGAACTGAGCGCGATGCTGGAATCCGATCGCGACTACACGGTCGAGCTCGAGCTCGACGAGGCCGAGGATCTGCCCGCGCTCGCGCGCAAGCTTGCCGTGCAGGTCGGCACCGCGCCGGAGGCGCTGCCCGCGATCGAGCTGCGCAAGCGGTCGATCGACGCGCGTCGCGGTCGGATCCGCTTTCACTACGTGCTCGGCATCGCCGGTCCGGCAGCCGCGCTCGGCGGTGCGCCGCTGCGCGAGACGTCGGGCCCGCCCGTGGTGATCGTCGGGGCTGGCCCGGCGGGCATGTTCTGCGCGTACGAGCTCGCCCGCGCCGGCATCCCGGCCGTCATCCTCGATCGCGGCAAGCCGGTGCAGGCGCGCCGCCGCGATCTCAAGGGCCTCACCCAGCACGGCCACGTCGACACCGACTCCAACTACTGTTTCGGCGAGGGCGGCGCCGGTACCTATTCCGATGGCAAGCTCTACACGCGCGCGCACAAGCGCGGCGACATCCGCGACGTCATCGAGGTGCTCGCCGCGCACGGCGCCCCGGAGTCGATCCTCGTCGACGCACGCCCGCACATCGGCTCGAACAAGCTGCCGAAGGTGATCACCGCGCTGCGCGAGCACCTGGCGACGGTCGGCAGCGAGATCCGGTTCGGCGCGCGCGCCCGCGAGCTCGTCGTGCGCGACGGGCGTGCCGTCGGCGTTCGGCTCGCCGATGGCGACGAGGTGGTCGGTCGCGCCGTCGTGATGGCGACCGGGCACTCGGCGCGCGAT
>DAIRFU010000925.1:0-1890 GCA_036794935.1 Kofleriaceae bacterium
CTGCCGTTCCATCATCGCGATCCATTCGATCGGTTGCTCGTGGCACAAGCGAGTCATGACGGCATGCGCCTCGTGAGCTGCGATCGGCAGTTCAACGCGTATCCCGTGACGCGGGTGTGGGACCGCGAGTACGCGGCGGTGCCGTAGCACGTCGCTCGCGACGCGCCTCGATCTCGGTCAGAACAGGCGGCCCTGCGCCGTGCCGGTGCCGCCGGTCGGCGCCTTGCTCGGCGCGGCGAGGCCCATGTGCTGGAAGCCCGCAGCGGTCGCGACCCGGCCGCGCGGCGTGCGCGCGATCAGGCCGACCTGGAGCAGGAACGGCTCGACGACCTCCTCGAGCGTGCCGCGCTCCTCCGACAGCGACGTGGCGACGGCCTCGATGCCGACCGGGCCACCGTCGAAGCGCTCGCAGATCACCGTGAGGTACGCGCGGTCGAGCGCGTCGAGGCCGGCGTGATCGACGGCGAGCCGATCGAGCGACGACGCGGCGAGCGTGCCGTCGATCGAGCCGTCGTGCTCGACGGCGGCGAAGTCACGGACGCGGCGGAGCAGCCGGTTCGCGATGCGCGGCGTGCCCCGCGCGCGGCGGGCGATCTCGGTGGCGCCGTCGTCGTCGATCGGCACGCCGATCAGCGCGGCCGAGCGCTTGACGATCGCCCGCATGTCCGCGAGCCCGTAGTAGCGCAGCTGCCAGTGGAAGCCGAACCGATCGAGGAGCGGCGCGGACAAGAGGCCCATCCGCGTGGTCGCGCCGAGCAGCGTGAAGCGCGGCAGCTGCATCGTCACCGCCTTGGCGTGCGGACCCTCGCCGATGAACAGATCGAAGCGGAAGTCCTCCATCGCGGGATAGAGGTTCTCCTCGACGATCGGGTTGAGCCGGTGGATCTCGTCGATGAACAGCGCGTCATGCTCGCCCAGGCCGGTGAGCAGCGCGGCGAGCTTGCCCTTGTGATCGATCGCCGGGCCGGAGCTGACGTGGAGGTTGACGCCGAGCTCGTTCGCGATCACGTGCGCGAGCGTGGTCTTGCCGAGGCCGGGCGGCCCGGCGAACAGAAAGTGGTCGAGCGCCCAGTTGCCCTGCTTGGCGGCGTGCACCGAGATCCGTAGATTTTCGATCAGATCCTTCTGGCCGATGTACTCGCCGAACGTGCGCGGCCGCAGCGCCGCCTGCCAGGCACGCTCGCCGGTCTGCTCGGCAGGCGCGACCGCGCGCGGCTCCTCGGGGACGGCATCGATGTGCTTCTTGCGCGCCATGCTTACCTCGGCATGCTCTGCAGCGCGTGCCGCAGCAGCTGCTCGATCGTCGCCTCGGGGGGCACCGCGAGGTCGACCACCGCCTGCTCCGCCTCGGCGGGCCGCCAGCCCATGCCGACGAGCGCGAGCATGACCTCGTCGACGAGCGGGTGGCGCTTCGGCGAACCGCTCCGCACCGCGCCCACGGTCATCGCGCCCGGCCGCAGGCCCGCGGCGGCATCCCACGCGAGCAGCGCCTCGGCGCACTTCTCGTGCAGCTCGACGACGAGCAGCTCCGCGGTCTTCTTGCCGATGCCCTTGATCCGGGTCAGCCCGGGCACGTCCTCGGCCGCGATCAGCTCTGTGATGTCACGCGGGCTCGAGCCCGACAGCATCGCGATCGCCGTGCTCGGCCCGACGTTCTTGACCGTGATCAGGAGATCGAAGAGCGCGCGCTCCTGGCTATCGATGAAGCCGAACAGCGCGACCTTGTTCTCGCTCGCGTGCGTGAACACGCGCAGCGTGACCCGCTCGCCATCCGCCGGCAGCCCGGCGAGCGTGTAGCCCGAGCACACGACGTCGTAACCGACCCCGTTGCAATCGATGACGACGTGCGGCGGCATCCGCTCGATGAACACGCCCTCGAGCCGCGCGATC
>DAIRFU010000926.1:0-1876 GCA_036794935.1 Kofleriaceae bacterium
TCGCGTTGAGGTGAAGGCCGCACTGATGGCAGTACGCGAAACCGACCGGCGTGGGCGTCGCGCAGCGCGGACACGTGATCGTGCTGGCGTGCGCGGCGACCCGCGGGGGTGGGCTCGCGATCGGACCGACCGGCGCCATCCCGGGAGCCGGCGCCATCATCGGCGCACCGACGACGGGAGGCGCGAACGCGGGACCTCCCGGTGCGGTACCGAGGGCGGCGCCGCAGTTGCGGCAGAACTTCATGCCGGGCGGGTTTTCACCGTGACAGGTCGAACAGATCGCGGGCAACCCCGCTCCACCACCGGGAGTCTGCGCCGGTGCGGCCGCAAGTGCGGTTCCGCAGTTCAGGCAGAACGACGATCCCGGCGGGCTCTGGTGGCCACAAGCAGAACAACGCAGCATCACACCCCTCTTGCCATGAGTTTCTCGAAAAGCTCGGCAGTGGGAAATGGGCCCGGGCCGCTTTGCAACGTGGGTAGCGTCTTGCTAAGACCGGCCGGCCCCGTGGTCCATAAACTCGCAGACGTGCTCGCAAAACTCGTGCTGGTGCTGGCGCTCGTTCAGGCGGCATGCGTCGAGTCCGCGATCAGGACGGCTCCGTTTCGCGTGCGGCCCGACGCCGCCGCCGCCGGCTCGCTACGCGGGCCGTTCACCGGCCGCGTGATCGACGGGACGACGAAGACGCCGATCGCCGGCGCGCTCGTCTACGCCTCGTGGACGCTCGAGCGCGGCACCGCGCTGCCCGAGCCCGCGGGCTCGCGCGAGGTGGTCGGCTCGACCGATGCGGGCGGCTACTACAAGATCGCCGCACTCGGCAAGCTGCCCGCGCACACGCGCGTCACCGACTTCACGCTCCTCGTCTACAAGCGCGGCTATGTCGCGTACCGCAGTGATCGCCGCTTCCACGATCTCGGCCCGCGCATGGACTTCGCGCAGACCGGCAACCAGGTGCTGCTCGAGCGCTGGCGCAACGAGCTCTCGCACGCGCGCCACCTGCGCTTCGTCGGCTCGGGCACCGCGGTCGCCGCGCTCACGCAATGGGAGCTCGCCGATGCGAGCGCCGAGATCGAGGGCACGCGCGTATCCAGCGAGGACCTGCGGCCGGGGCGCCAGGGCAACTACGTCGTCGCGGCCCAGCTGCTCAGCGCCGCGGACATCAAGGCGCGCACGAAGTACGACGGTCAGTTCGAGACCGGCCCGCTCTCCGACGAGCCCGATACGGCGACGTACTCGTCGCAGCACTTCAAGGCACTCGCCCGGCCCGAGACCTGGGACGTCGCGATCCGGCTATGGCGCCTCGATCCCGGCAAGGCGCAGACGCGCTACGAGGAGTTGATCGAGCAGCTGCCCGGTGTCGACGAGCGCGATGACATCGCGAGCCGGTCGTTCATCGCGAACGAGAACGACATCCGCGGCGTCGGCTTCCTCGACGGCACGCGCGGCGTCGTCGTGCTGCTGACGTGCGGCGCGAGCCAGTGCTCGACGATCGAGGACGCGGTTGCGCTCGCGCAGGGCGTGTACGACAAGCTCAAGGATCGCGTGTCCGCTCCGGGAGGTGTGCAATGAAGCGGCTCGCTGCTGCGCTCGCCCTCGTGCTCTTCGCCGGCCCGGCCGCCGCGTGGGAAGCACAGACCACGCAGGCCGGGCTCGCCGAGCAGGCGGCGATGTCCTCGCGCCTGCACAAGCGACTCGTCGCGCTCGGCTTCGAAGGCGGCCTGTTCGAGCCGCTGACGATCCCGCCGGCCGACGCGCCCGCGTTGATGCACGATCTGAAGCTGCTCGCGCCGAGCAACGGCACGGTGCCCGACGCGCGCGGCCGGCAGACCGCGCTGTCCTGGATCGCAGCCGGTGCCGCGCTCGCCGACGTACCGGCGC
>DAIRFU010000927.1:0-1874 GCA_036794935.1 Kofleriaceae bacterium
CGGCGAACGCCTTCGTGAACGCCTTGAAGTCGTCCCAGCTGATGGTGCGGCGGATCGGCGCGCACACGTGCAGGCCCTTGCCGCCGGTCGTCTTGACGAAGCTCGTCAGGCCGAGCTCGCCGAGCCGCTTGCGGACGTCGAGCGCGGCGAGCGCGACGCGATCCCAGCCGATACCGGGATCGGGATCGAGGTCGAACACGATGAAATCGGGACGCTCGACCTTGTCGGCGTGACAGCCCCACGTGTGGATCTCGAGCGTGCCGAGCTGGGCCAGCCCGACGAGGCCGGGCATGTCGACGACCTTCATGTACTTGACGACGTCGCCGCTCTCCTCGCGGATGTCGACGGTGTGGATCGACTTCGGAGAGCCGGCGAAGAGCTTCTTCTGGAAGAAGCACGGCTTGTGGCGGCCCTCGGGGCAGCGCACGAGCGTGAGCGGGCGGTTCGCGAGCTGCGGCAGCATCCAGTCGGCGACGACCGCGAGGTACGCGATCAGCTCGGCCTTCGTGATGCCCTGCTCGGGGTAGAGCACCTTGTCGAGGTTCGTCAGCTCGAAGCCGAGCGGCAGCTGCTCGACGAGTGCGGCGATGCCGGCGGCACCGGCCGAGCGCGTCGCCGCCTCGCGCTTGCCGCTCGCGCGCGTGCGCTTGTTCGCCGCGTTCGCGAGCGCGGCGTTGCGAAACAGCGTCGCGCGTGGATTGTCCTCGCGCTCGTCGTTCGCGGCGGCCTTGCCGGCGGCGGCGATCCGCGCGGCGCGCTTCTCCATCGCGGTCGGTTCGACGGCCCGGTTGGAGCGCCACACGCGATCGGCATCGGCGGCGATCTGGTCGAGCGTGCGGCCGGTGATCACGCTCTCGGGTCGCGCCGCGATGATGTCGAGGTTCTCGTTCGCGGCGGCGTCGCGGCTCTTGAACAGGAGCCACGCCTCCTGCTTGCCCTGCGGCCGGGTGCGCACGAGATGCCAGCGGCCCTCGAGCTTGTCGCCGGAGAGCGAGAACGTCAGCCGGCCCTTCTTCATCGCGTCGTGCGGATCGCCCTCGGGCTGCCACGTGCCCTGATCCCAGACGCACACGGTGCCGCCGCCGTACTCGCCCTTGGGAATGATGCCCTCGAAGTCGGCGTAGTCGATCGGGTGATCCTCGGTGCGGACCGCCAGCCTGCGGTCGCTCGGCGACAGGCTCGGGCCCTTGGGGACGGACCACGACAGCAACACGCCGTCGAGCTCGAGCCGGAAGTCATAGTGCAGTCGGCGCGCGGCGTGCTGCTGGATGACGTAGATGCTCCCGCGCCGCTTGCGTGCACGTGCGCCGCTGGGCTCGGCGGTCCTCGTGAAATCACGCATCGACCGATACTTGGCGAGCTTCTCGGCGGCGCCGCGACGAGCCATATCCGCATACCCTGCAGGGGCAGTGCCACGCCGCGTCGGCCTGCGAGATGCACCCAACGAGAGACGTGGCGCGCGCGTTCATCGGCACCAGCGGCTGGGTCTATGCGGGCTGGCGAGACCACCTGTACGCGGCCACGCCGGTGAAGCAGTGGCTGCGCGTCGCGTCGCGTGCGTTCGACGCGCTCGAGATCAACGGCTCGTTCTACACGCAGATCAAGCCCGAGACCTACGCGCGCTGGTACGCCGAGACGCCGGACGACTTCCGGTTCGCGCTCAAGGGCCACCGCTTCGTCACCCACTACAAGCGGCTGCGCGACTGCGGCGAGTCGATCACGCGGCTGCGCGATCAGGCACGCCCGCTCGGCGACAAGCTCGGTGCGGTCGTCTGGCAGCTGCCGAGCAACTTCCAGTGCAACCTCGACGGACTCGCCGACTTCATGCGCGCACTCGAGGGGTGGCCGACCGTCCGTCACGCGCTCGAGCTACG
>DAIRFU010000405.1:0-6588 GCA_036794935.1 Kofleriaceae bacterium
ACGCCGCATTCGCGGAGCGGGCGACGAGCCGCGGGTGCGCGAGGCACTCGAGCTGCTCCTCAAGCGCTCCGGCGCCGAGGTCATGGTCGCGAGCTCTGCCGAGGAGGCTCGCATGATCTTGCAGGACCGGCTCCCCGACGTGCTGGTCTGCGATATCTCGATGCCGGCCGAGGACGGCTACACGTTCCTGCGCGGGTTGCGCTCGGCCGAGGGCCGCGCCCGTAGCGTGCCGGCGATCGCGCTGAGTGCCTATGCCAGCGAGCGCGACCGCGAACGCGCCGCCTCGGCGGGCTTCGATGCTCACCTCGCGAAGCCGATCGAGGCCGCGGCGCTGGTCGCCGCGATCGATCATCTGCTCGCGGCTGGCCGGCAGCAGATTGCGTAGCTTTCGGCATGGTCGTGCTGGCCAGGATCTCGCAGGTTTTGGCGGTGAACAGCCAGGAGGATGCGGATGCTGAACGTCACGGGTAGTCAGGATTTGCTCGCTCCAGATGTCGCGCAGGTGGTCTCCGAGCTGGAGCTCCAGCTCGCGGCGCTCTCCCAGGAGGCGGCGGCACTGCGTAACAACTCGAGCTTCACGGAGGACGCCACTCGCGCGCTCGCGTGCATCGACCGCTCGATCGCGGTCATGCGGCGGGTGATCCTCGATGCTCTCGATCTCAAGGAGCTCGAGACCGGCACGCTGCGCCTCGAGCGCGCTCCGGTCGAGCTGCGCGCGATCGTAAGCGCGGTGATCGGCCGCATGGAGGCCGGTGACCGGCTGCGGCTCGCGCCGCGCGGGCTCCGTCCGCTGCACGTCTCGGCCGACGAGCGGCGGCTCACGCGGGCGGTCGAGACCCTGCTGCGGATCGCACTCAAGTGCGCCGCGACCGGGACGCCGATGATCGTCCGGATCGATCGCCATCCCGAGCATGCGTCACTCTCGGTGGATGCGATCGGTACGTTCGCGGGCCCGCTCGCGGAGGAGATCCTCCACCGCAACACGGTGCCGAAATCGGATTGGGATGCCGAACAGCTCGCGATCTATGTCGCCCGCGAGACGATCGCCGCTCACGGCGGTGCGCTCGGCGTCGATCCGGTCGCCCAGCTCGGCGCGCGGCTGTTCGTCGAGCTGCCGCTCGCGCACGCCGAGTAGTGGTTCACACGTGTTGCGCGCGCATCGGCCGTGACTTGCCGTCGCTGCGCCGCTTCTGCGTCACGTGCTTCACGATGTCGAGCGTCTCGCGCCTGAACTTCTCGTAATCGGTCTGTTCCGCATTCACGAACGTGCTCGCCAGCATGGTGACGCCGCCCATCAGGCTCGCCTCCGCGATCTCGGCGTCGGTCGCGCCGTGCACGCGCGCGGCCTCGGTGTGGAAGAGCGCGCAGTATCGGCAGCGCGTCGCACCGGCGACCGCGAGCCCGATCAGCTCCTTGTACTTGTTCGGGATCTGCGTCTCTGCGATGTAGAAGTCGCGCATCATGCTCCACAGGGCGGAGAGCCCGGCCTCGGGCACCTGCCGGATCCAAGTGGGTACGAGCCCGAAAGTCTCTTCGATCTCCTGCAACACGTCGTTATTCGTCATCACCATCTCCTTCGGCGCCCCGCCTCTGCACGCAGCGGACCACCCGGACCCACAGTCGATCTGCGCAGGAATGTGCTTCGAGCGGGCGCCTGCGGCCGCCACGGTAGTGCGACGGCTGTGGCGACGTGCAGCCACGGCGCGAATGTCGATCTGCATCCACCGTCGCTGCATCGCCGCCGCGCGGCACGTCGCGTGCTTCGCGTCGACGCATGCTTGACGTGATGGTGGAAGCGAGCAAGCGGTGCGGCGAGCTGATCGGGGGCAAGTACGTCCTCGGCGACGTGATCGGTGCCGGCGGGATGGGCGTCGTGTACTGCGCCGTTCAGCGCTCGCTCGGCCGCAAGGTCGCCGTCAAGGTGCCGCGGCTGGATGTGATGACGCTCCCGTTCGTGCACCGCCGCTTCCGCACCGAGGCGTTCGTCGCCAGCCGACTGTGGCATCGCAACATCGTCGCGGTGATCGATTACGGCGAGACCGGCGGCGATCCGTTTCTCGTGATGGAGCACGTCCAGGGCCGGCTGCTCGGCCGCATGGTCCATCAGCGCGGGCCGTTGCCGCTCGAGCTCGCGGCCGATCTCGTGACGCAGGTTCTCGACGCGCTCTCGGAGTCGCACGCGTCGGGCATCGTCCACGCGGACGTCAAGTCCGACAACGTGCTGGTCGAGACGCGGCGGGACGGGAGCGAGCTGGCGCGGCTGTTCGACTTCGGGCTCGCGCGCTCGTGTGCCGGTGACTCCGGGCACGAACCGGAACTGATCTACGGTACACCCCAGTACATGGCGCCGGAGCTGGTGCGCGGCCAGGCACCGTCGCCGGCGTCGGATCTGTACGCGGTCGGCACGCTGCTCTACGAGCTGTTGACGGGGACGACGCCATTCTGTGGTGGCGGTTGCCAGGAGGTGATGGCGCGTCAGCTCACCGAGGATCCCGTGCCGCCGTCGCGGCGTCGTCCTGACGGCGGCCTCGCAGCCGGGGTGGACGAGCTCGTCATGTGGGCGCTCGACAAGCGGCCGGGCTCGCGGATCGGCGACGCGCGCACGTTCGCGGAGAGTCTGCACGCGCTCGTGCGCAGCGCGGCGCGGGGCGAGGACATCAGCACGCCGGCGCGATTCTCGACGTCCGCGCCGACCCACGATCTGGTCGTGCGGCCCGAGGTCGCGACGGCGCAGCTCGAGAGCGCGCGTGTCGGCGAGCTACGCCGGTCGCTCTCCGCGACCCTGGTCGCGGGCGACCGTGAGCGGATCATCGCGGCCTACCTGGCGCTCGCGCGCTGCCTGCTCGACGAGAGCTCACCGCGGGCAGCAGCCACCGAGCTCGAGCGCGCCGTCGAGCGGCTGGCGATCGAGGCCGATGCGGGGCGGCCGGCGTCGTCGTTGTGGTGCCTGCTGGTCTTGCTCGCCGCCGTCTATGGCCACCTCGGTGACTCGCTGCGAGCGCGGGAGCTGGCGCGCGCAGCGCACGAACAGGCGTCACGCGCCCAGTCGCTGATCGGCCAGGAACAGGCGAAGGCACTGTTCGCGCGGCTCGTGCGTGGCGCGCTCGCGAGTGCAGCTAGCTGACGCTGGCCGCACTCGCCGACAGCTCCGCGGTCTCGATGCGCAGCATCACCCCGACCGCCTCCGCGAGCTCGTCGATGCGGGCATCGCCGTAGCAGTCGACGAGTGCCGCCGCGATCGGTACCCGCAGATCGGTCAGCGTCTCGCCCGCGGCGTACAGCTCGAGTGCGGCGCGCGACATCGCCGCCTGCCAGCGCCGCGTGGTGTGGAGTCCGTCGCCGGTGCGCTCGAGGTAACCATCACGTTCGAGGCGGAGTGCCCAGTTCATCGGATCGGCCATGCGCGGCCGGCGTGCATCCGGCGAGCCAGCGGGTCCGCGCGAGGCCGCAACCCGCGGCACATGCGCTGCATCCGGCAACTGCATGGCGCCGCGTGTCCTGGTCGCGGATGATGACCCCGGCTCGCTCGCGCTGGTCGCGCGGGCGATCGAGCGTACGGGCTGTACGGTACACCGCGCGGACGATGGCGACGAGCTGCTCCAGGCTCTCGCCGAGCATGGCCCATTCGACGTGATCGTCACCGACGTCGCGATGCCGTGGATGACCGGTCTGCAGGTCGCGCAGAGCGCGCGCACGGCTGGGGTCACGACGCCGGTCATCGTGATGACCGCGTCGCGGGTGACGCCGAAGGAGGTCCAGGCACTCGGCGGCAAGGCGGTGCTGCTGCGCAAGCCGTTCCTGGTCACCCAGCTGATCGCCGCGCTCCGTCAGTTGCTGCCGGCAGCGGCAGCGCGAAGGTGAACCGCGCGCCCGCGCCGGGGCGTGTCTCGACGTCGATCGTGGTGCCATGGGCGGCCAGGATGCCGCGCACGATGAACAATCCCAGGCCCGCACCCTCACGCCCGGGCTTCGCGCGCCAGAAGCGTTCGAACAGGTGCGCGACCTGTTCGGCCGCGATTCCCGGTCCGGTATCCGCAACGGTGAAGCGGACGTCGCGCTCCCGGCGCTCGACGCCGACCGTGATCGTGCCGCCCTCGGGTGTGAACTTGATCGCGTTCGCGATCAGATTGGAGAGCACCTGGAGCATGCGGTCGCGATCGCAGCCGATCTGGGCCGCCGGATCGTCGATGGCCTCGACGAGGTGGACGCCGTGGTTCTCGGCCTGAGAGCGAAACGCATCCACGGCATCGTGCACGAGGTCGCCGACGGGGTGGATACCGAGCTCGAGGCCCAGCCGGCCGGAGTTGATCGCGGACGCATCGAGGAGGTCTCCGATCAACCGGTCCATGCGGCGCGCGGCACGGACGATCGACTGGCTCGTCTTCTCGAGCCCGGCATGCTCCTCGAGCGACTCGGCCTGGAGCATGATCGTGCCGAGCGGGGTCCGCAGATCGTGGGACACGATCGCGAGCACGTCATCGCGCATCGCGATCGCGCGCTCGGCCTTGCGAAACAGCAGGGCGTTGTCCAGTGCCATGCCCAGCCGCTGGCCCAGATCGAGCGCGAATGCGAGATCGGCATCGGTGTAGCGGCGCCGCGCCGGGTTGCACGTCAACAGCATCGCGCCGAGCACGTGGTCGAGGGCGCTGATCGGCACGCACATCAGCGAGCCACCCTCGGACGGCTCGGTCATCAGTTCGGGACGGCCTTGGGTCTCGACACTCGCGATCACCGCGGTGGCCCGCTCGTCGAGGCCGCCGTCCTGCGGATGGACGAACGAGAGCGCCGGGATGTCGTCGTCCTTCTCCTGGAGATGGATCGAGCAGCGGTCGGCGTAGCGCGGTACCACCAGCTCGGCGGTGGCGCTCGCGACGGCGCGGTAGTCCAGCGAGCTCGCCATCCGGGCGCTCGCCTCGCTGAGGAACGCGTGCAGCCGCTGGCGCTCCCAGCGCAGCTTCTCGGTCGCGTGCCGCTGCAGCGCCATCTCGATCGCGGCCTTGAGCTCGCGCTCCTGGAACGGCTTCACCACGTAGCCGTAGGGCTCGGTGTAGCGTGCGCGCTCCACCGTACGGTTATCTGCGTACGCCGTGACGTAGACGATCGGAACGTCGTGCGCGGAGTGGAGCTGGTTCGCCGTCTCGATGCCGTCGAGCGGGCCGGTCAGCTTGACGTCCATCAGCACGAGATCGAACTCGGACCCGGCACTCTGCTCGATCGCTTGTTCGCCCGAATACGCGACCGAGACCACGTGTCCCATGCCTTCGACCCGGCGCTGAAGATCGAGCGCGACCAGGTGCTGGTCTTCGACGACCAAGATCTTCGCTCGTTGATCGCGAGGGGCGAGCGCGCGACTCGATGACGACCCCATAGCTATTGCGGTGTACTCCCCGTGATTGCGGTCGCAACGCGAATGTTCTGCGGACCCGCGAAATCCGTACGAGTGCGTATTCTCGCATCCACGCCGCGAGGGCATCCCTGAGCCATGCAGGGCACGACCATCGCCAGCGCTCATCGCACGAGGACCTTGATCGTCTCCGCCGATTCCCAGGGCTACACGAGCACCGTCGCGCGCGCGATCGGAGCTCGCCTGCAGTCGCGCGGTCACGACGTCCACTTCGGCGATGCGCTCGCCGGCAAGCCTCCGCCCCCCGCCGACTACGATGCCGTGATCTTCGGCGCGGAGCACGGCGCGCGCATCGACCGACGCGCGCTCGCCGCATACATCGCCCGGCATCGCGAGCTGCTCGGCCGGATCCCGACCGGGCTGTTCGTCGTAAATCGGAGACGCCCGCGCGGCGACACGCGCTGGCCGATCGAGGTGTTCGAGAGCTCGGTCGGCTGGCGGCCGAGCTACGCGGCGGGCATCGACTGTGCTCGCCTCGGGATCAGTCGCACGCTGCTGCGGCGGTTCGTCAAGTTCGTGCTCCGGCGCCTGGACATCTCGATCGCATCGTCCAGTACCGAGGAGATTCGCGCGCTGGTCGCCGCGATGGAACGTGCGGTCGCGCGCCGGCGCTGAGCCACGCGTCGAACGTGGCGTCAGTCCCGGCTGGCCTGCGGCGCCAGCTCGGGGCTCGACGGCCGCTGTGACGCCATCGGGAACGTGATCCGCACGTTCGTGCCGGTGCCGGGCACGAGCTCGATCGTGCCACCGAGCTGCGCTGTCAGCGAGCGCGCGATCTGCAGCCCGAACGTCGCGGCCGTCTGGAGATCGAAGTCGGGAGGCATGCCGATCCCGTCGTCGCGAACCTCGAGCACGAGGGTCGTATCGTCAGCCTGGCGGATATCGATCGACACGTTGCCGCGCCGCTGCTCGGGAAACGCATGACGGAAGGAGTTGGTCACCAGCTCGTTGACGATGAGCCCGCACGGGATCGAGCGATCGAGATCGAGCCGGACGCGCGGTGCGTTGACGGTCGCGGTGATCCGCCCGAAATCGTCGTATGCGGTGACCAGGTACTCGACGAGCGCGCGCAAGTACTCGTCGAAGTCGATCCGGGCGAGGTCCTTTGACTGGTAGAGCAGCTGGTGGATCAACGCCATCGACTGGATGCGGCTCTGGCTCTCGATCAGTCCCTTGCGCGCCTC
>DAIRFU010000406.1:0-1746 GCA_036794935.1 Kofleriaceae bacterium
GCTCCGAGCGGCCCTCGTTATAGACGTCCGCGGTGTCGATGAAGTTGACGCCCGCCTCGCGCGCGGCGCGCCAGATCTGGCCGGCGGTGGTCTCGTCGGCGTCGCCGCCGAACGACATCGCGCCGAGCGCGATGCGCGACACCTTGACCCCGGTCTTGCCGAGGGAGCGCAGCATCAGCGGACGAACGCGGACTCGATCCGGGCGAGGACCTTCTCCTCGCCCGACGAGACCTTGCCGATGCCGAGGAACCCGCCCGCGGAGGCCGCCACCATCTTCGCGAACCCGACAATCTGGTTCTTGAGCAGCTTGTTCTGCTCGTCGTTGAGCTGGCTGGCGAGCGCCTTGATGTACGCCTCCCACGCGTCGAGCAGGCCGCCTTCGGGGCGCTTGCGCAGCCACGCCTGGAGCAGCTCGTAGCCGTCGGTACCCTGCTCGAGCCCCTTGCCGTGCGCGCCCTGCAGGATCGAGTTGCGCTCGTTGTCCTGGATCTCGCCATCTGCCCACGCCACCTCGATCAGCGGCACGAGCGACAGCGCCGCGATCGTGTTGGCGCGCAACCCCAGCGCGACCAGCTTGTCGAGCACGGCCTCGTCGGTCATTCCGGAGGCCTTGCGGAGCTCGTCGCGCGTCTGCTGCGCGGAGAGCTTCGCCTTCATCGCTGCGAGCTTCTCCTGGTTCTGCTTCTCGTAGAACTGGTTCTCGAGCGCGCGGCCACGCTCTTCGAGAGTCACATCGCTCACTGCGGGCTCCTTGTTGAGAGCTGGCACCTTATCAAATAACCTGCGCAGGTGACACCACGGGTACGAGGCAAGCGTGCGCACCGCGCGGGCGTGCGGCTGTGGCTCGTGCCGATGGCGATTCTCGGCGGCGTGGCACTCCTCGCGTTCGCGTCGGTGTACGTACTCGACGCGACGCTGACCGGCGGTGCGCCGGGAGCGTCGCACGATGGCGCGCTCGCGCGTTATGTCCACTTCGAGCCCGGGCTGATCTCCGATGCGGTCGCCGGGCTCGCCGCGATGACCGCAGCGGTGCTCGGCATCGTGATCACGGTCGTCTCGCTCCTGGTCCAGCTCACGAGCGCGCGCTACACCGGCGTCGCGCAGATGTTCTTGCGCGACCGCACGAACGTGGTGGTCATGGCGTACTACGTCGTGACTTGCGTCGTCGGTGTCGCGCTGTCGCTGTCGCTCCATTCCGAGTTCGTGCCGCGCGCGGCCGTGCTGACGATGATGTTCGCGTGCGCCCTCGGCCTCGTGATCATGCTGCCGTACTTCGCGTACGTGTTCCGGTTCCTCGAGCCGGTCAACCTGGTCGCCCGCATCGAGGCCGAGGCCGCCGCCGACGTCCGCGCCGCCGCGACCGCGCGCGAGGCCCACACCGTCGCCGATGCCCAGCGTCCCGCGGTCGCCGCGCTCGAGGAGCTGACCGACATCACGTCGAACTCGATCTCGGGCATGGACAAGATCATTGCGAGCCGCGCGGTCGACGCGATCAAGGACTTCATCGTCAACTATCTCGCGGTCAAGAACCGCGCCGATCCGCGCTGGTTCCAGATCGGCGAGGGCATTCGCGACAACCCCGACTTCGTCGCGATGGACCCCGAGTCGCTGCGCGCGCTCGAGGCCGACCGGACGTGGCTCGAGTGGAAGGCGCTGCGCCAGTACCTCGGCATCTACGCCGAGGCGCAGAGCAGCATGCCCGACATCAACTACCTGATCGCGATCGACACCCGCTACGTCGGCGAG
>DAIRFU010000406.1:1756-6574 GCA_036794935.1 Kofleriaceae bacterium
TCCGGTTCATGAACAGCTACCTGCGCGCCGCGCTCAACGCGCGCGCGGTACGCACCGCGTACAACGTGCTGAACCAGTACCGGCTGCTCGTCGAGACCATGATCCGCAGCGGTGCCGACGAGTTCGCGATCGAGGGCGTGCGCCACATGATCTACTACGGGCGGACGAGCTACGACATGCAGCTCGGGTTCGTTACCGAGACGGTCGCGTACGACGTCTCGGCACTGTGCGAGTTCGCGCACCTGCAGAAGCGCGACGTCGACGACCGCATGCTCGACATGTTCCTCGAGCTCGACCAGCCGCTGCGCGTGAAGAAGCAGGAGGCGGGCCTGCAGGGCATCCGCAAGGCGCAGATCAAGCTCGCCTGCTACTACCTCGCGGTCGGCGCCACGGATCGGGCACAGAAGATCGCGGCGGACATGCTCGGCGAGGACCGCGAGCGCCTCGAGGCGATTCGCGACCAGCTCACGCGCGTCGAGTCGAAGGAGTTCTGGGAGGTCATCGACCGCGGCCGCAACTTCGAGTACATGCCGCCGCGCCAGAAGGAGCAGATGGATCGCTTCTACGCGATGCTGCCGGCGTCCGAGCCGGCGAGCGGCAGCTGACCGGCCGCGATCGCGGGCCCCGCCGCTTCGGGTAGGTCCGGTGCGATCGGCGCCGGGAGTGCTAGGCACGCGATTGCCGGTCGGGTGAAAACCACGACGTGTCCGATCCTGCACCGCCGATCGTCTCCGTGAAGGGGCTCGGCAAGACCTACGACAGCGGGTTCCGCGCCCTCGAGCACGTCGACCTCGAGATCCGGCGCGGCGAGATCCTCGCCTTGCTCGGCCCCAACGGCGCCGGCAAGACCACGCTCATCAACATCATCTGCGGCATCGTGCGGCCGAGCGTGGGGACGGTCGTGGTCGACGGCCACGACATCGTTCGCGACTTCCGCGCGGCGCGCCAGGCGATCGGGCTGGTTCCCCAGGAGCTGGCGACGGACGCGTTCGAGACCGTGTGGTCCACCGTCAGCTTCTCGCGCGGGCTGTTCGGCAAGAAGCCCGACCGCGGCCATCTCGAGGGCATCCTCAAGGCGCTCGCGCTGTGGGACAAGCGCAACTCGAAGATCATGACGCTCTCGGGCGGCATGAAGCGGCGCGTCCTGATCGCCAAGGCGCTGTCGCACGAGCCATCGGTGCTGTTCCTCGACGAGCCGACCGCCGGCGTCGACGTCGAGCTCCGCCACGACATGTGGAACATGGTGCGGGACCTCCGCGAGCGCGGCGTGACGATCATCCTGACCACGCACTACATCGAGGAGGCGCAGGAGATGGCCAACCGGATCGGCATCATCGACAAGGGCAAGCTGATCCTCGTCGAGGACAAGACGACGCTGATCTCGAAGCTCGGCAAGCGCCAGCTGACCCTGCAGCTGCAGCAGACGCTCGAGCGCCTCCCCGACACGCTCGCCGGCGACAGGCTCGAGCTGTCGGCCGATGGCACGACGCTGACCTACACGTTCGACATCCAGAGCGAGAACACCGGGATCGCCGAGCTCCTCCGGCGGCTCGGCGAGCTCGGTATCGACGTCAAGGATCTGCAGTCACGCGAGAGCTCGCTCGAGGAGATCTTCGTCAGCCTGGTGAGGAACGGCCGATGAACGTCCACGCGATCAAGGCGATCTATCGGTTCGAGATGGCGCGCACGTTCCGCACGGTGGTGCAGAGCATCGTGTCGCCGGTGCTGTCGACCTCGCTGTACTTCATCGTGTTCGGCTCGGCGATCGGCTCGCGGATGGGCGATGTCGGCGGCGTCAGCTACGGCTCGTTCATCATTCCCGGCCTCATCATGCTGTCGCTGCTCGGCGAGAGCATCTCCAACGCATCGTTCGGCATCTACCTGCCGAAGTTCTCCGGCACGATCTACGAGCTGTTATCGGCGCCGATCTCGTTCGTCGAGGTCATGATCGGGTACGTCGGCGCTGCCGCGACGAAGTCGATCATCCTCGGCGCGCTCGTCCTCGCCACCGCCCGCCTGTTCGTGGCCTACGAGATCGTTCATCCGATGTGGATGGTGTCGTTCCTGGTGCTGACCTCGGTCACGTTCAGCACGTTCGGCTTCATCATCGGACTGTGGGCCGACAGCTTCCAGAAGCTGCAGGTCATCCCGCTGATGGTGATCACGCCGCTGACGTTCCTCGGCGGCGCGTTCTACTCGATCAACATGCTGCCGCCGCTGTGGCAGAAGATCACGCTGTTCAACCCGGTCGTCTACCTGATCTCGGGCATGCGATGGGCGTTCTACGGCCAGTCCGATGTCAACGTCGTGGTCAGCGCGGCGATGACCGTCGGCTTCCTCGTGGTGTGCACGGCGGTGATCTGGTGGATCTTCCGCACCGGCTACAAGCTCAAGGCGTGACCGTCAGATCAGCTGCTGGTGCGCGTCGCGTAGCGTGCCGAGCTCGGCGAGGCCCCGCGCACGTGCATCGGCGATCTCCTCGCCGCTGCCGATCTGGACGCGCACCTCGTAGTAGCTCTTGAGCTTGGGCTCGGTGCCACTCGGCCGCATGATGATGCGACGCCCGCCCGCGAGCTTGAACACGAGCACGTCCGACGGTGGCAGCCCGCCATCGCCCTTGGCGAGATCGACGACCTGCTCGACGGCGATGCCGGCGATCGCGGCGGGTGGCTCGGCGCGGACCCGCATCATCGCGGCCCGGATCTCGGCGATGCCCTCGGAGCCGGGCCGGGTCACCGAGACCTGCTCGGTGATGAACAGGCCGACGCGGCGATAGATGTCGTCGAGGTGGTCGAGCACGGTCTTGCCACGCGCGCGGTTCCACACGACCAGCTCGGCGAAGATCATGCACGCCGAGACGCCATCCTTGTCGCGCACGAGCGGGCCGACCGAGTAGCCGAGCGCCTCCTCGTAGCCCATCACGAACCGGCCGCCGTGCTCGCGCTCGTAGTCGATGGCGGCGTTGCCGATCCACTTGAAGCCGGTGAGCGTCTCGCGGTAGTCGGCGCCGGCCGCCTTCGCGAGGAACGAGAGCAGCTGGGACGACACGATCGTGGTCGCGACCATCCGCCTGTCCTTGGGACCGACCTCGAGCAGGTAGTCGGCGAGCAGCGCACCGACCTGATCGCCGGTGAGCACGCGGTACGAGCCGTCGTCGGGCACCGCGACGCAGAGCCGGTCGGCGTCCGGATCATTCGCGAGCACGACGTCGGCGCTCGACCGGCGTGCCAGCTCGAGCACGCGATCCATCGCGCCCTTCTCCTCGGGGTTCGGGAACGCGACGGTCGGGAAGTCCGGGTGCGGGTCGCGCTGCGACGGTTCGCTGTGGACACGCGGGAATCCGGCGCGCTCGAGTGCGGGCTCGACCGAGGCCGCGCCGACGCCGTGCAGCGGCGTGTACGCGATGATCAGCTGCGAGCCGTCGAGGTCGGGCCGCGCACGCAGCGCGATCACGTCGGCGAGGTAGCGATCGTGGAGCGCCTCGTCGAGATCGATGACGAGCCCGCGCGTTCGTGCCTCGGCGAGCTCGGGCATCGGCAGCTCGTCGCTGCGGCCGCGCTTCTCCTCGCGCGCGATCGCGGCGGCGATGCCCTTGTCGTGCGGCGGGATGATCTGCGCGCCGTTGCCCCAGTACACCTTGTAGCCGTTGTACGCGGGCGGGTTGTGGCTCGCGGTGACCATCACGCCGGCGGCGGCGCCGAGCGCGGTGACTGCCCACGCGGTGGTCGGCGTCGGCCACGGCCGGTGGGCGAGGTGCGCCTTGATGCCGGCGCCGGCGAGCACGCGTGCCGTGTCCTCGGCGAACACGCGCGAGTTGTGGCGCGCGTCATGGCCGATGACCACGCCACGCGACCCGACGTCGGGCACCTGCTCGCGCAGGTACGCCGCGAAGCCGGCGGTGACCTTGCGGACGAGCACGCGGTTCATGCGCTGCGGCCCGGGCCCGAGGATGCCGCGCAGGCCGGCGGTGCCGAACTCGAGCTGACCGTCGAAGGCCTCGCGCAGCTCGCGCAGCGCCGTGTCGTCGCGCTTGTCGGCACGGTCGATCAGCGCGCGGAGCTCGGCGACGGTCTTCGGATCGGGGTCTTCGGCGAGCCAGGTTTCGGCGGCTTCTCGGAATGGCGGGTGCAGCGACACGGGCGAACCATACCGAAAATCCCCGCGCCGCTGCCGTTAGCTCGGCGCGAGACGTGCCCGGCCAGCGTGGCTGCCGTGCGCCAGCGCTCGCTCGGGCTGTCGGCTGGATCAGCCCGCGGTGCTCTGCTTCTTCTTCATGCGCGCGATCAGGCCGTCAAAGCCGTCCGTCGCGACGATCATGTTGAACTGCGCGCGGTAGTTCTCGACCAGGCCGACGCCATCGGTCTTGACGTCCCACGCCTTGAGCTTGCCGCCGTCCTTCTTGAGCACGTAGTCGACGTCGATCTTGAACGGCCGGCCCCTGCGCTTGGTGTTGACCGTCGTGGTGACGACCACGTTGCCATCCTTGTCGGTGGTCTCGCCGGTGTAGTCGACGCTGTACTGGAGGTTCGCGCGCAGGCCGCGCACGTAGTTGTCCTCGATCAGCGCGCGCAGCGTCGACAGGAACTCGGTCTGCTGCTCCTTGGTCAGCTTGCTCCACTGATCGGCCATCGCGCGCTTCCCGAGCTCGTCGATGTCGAGGAAGTCGCGAACGCTCGTCGTTACCTTGGCCGCGAGCTCCTTCTCTTCTTTGGAGCCTGCCGCCGGCTTCTGCTTCAACAGGCCAGCAATTTTCTCGTTGGCGGCTTTGACGACCGCAGTACCGGGTCCGGTCGCTGCCGTCGGGGCCGCAAACGCGGG
>DAIRFU010000407.1:0-1410 GCA_036794935.1 Kofleriaceae bacterium
GTGCTGCTCCTCGATCGACGCGATCTCGGCGTAGAGCTGGCGCGCGACCGGATCGGGGAACATCGGGCCGATCGTCATGTAGTAGTCGTGCGTCTGGTTCTCGCCGGCCGTGATCGTGAGCGCGTGCAGCTTCGACAGCAGCGCCGCCGTATCGCGATCGTACGGCGTGCGGAGATCGTCGAGCGGATGGCGATGCTCGACCGCGGTCGGCCGGCCCGGCAGGATGTCCGTGTAGGACTGCAGGATCGCGTTCGCGTCCTGTCCGGTCAGCCGGTCCATGAGCGCGCTGAACCGGTACAGGTGATCGAAGTCCTCGAGGAGCCCGAACCGCAGGATCGACGCCAGGTAGCGGTCGGGCTCGCGCTGCGCGAGCGCGGCGGTGACCTCGATCGCGACCTGCTCGTAGCCGATCGTCGTCTCGATGGGCGAGTGATCCGCGGACAGCAGCCAGTTGACCATCGTCTGCTGGTGCTGCTCGATGCGGCGGATCACCGCGAGTGACGGCTGCAGGCGCGGATAGAGCCGCGCCAGCGCGTGGCTGAACCGGTTCGCCTCGGCTTCGATGCCGTTCATGAGGATGACGCGCACGCGCGTGTACGCGTCGGTGTCGAGCTTGCTGATCGGCGGCTGCACCAGCTCGGTCCAGCTGAAGCGCTGGGCCTCGAGCGGCACGCCGCGATCACGGAGCAGATCGAGCGACATGCTCGCGCTGTCGTGCAGGCGGCATGCCGCTGTGCACGAATGTTGCTGCTGGTCCTGCGAGGAGGTACCGATGTCGTCGAAACAGAGCTTGATCGTCGCGCTCGCGCTCGTGTTGTCACCCTCGCTCGGGTGCAAGGAGAAGAGCAACACGACCCACGAGACCCAGCCCCCCACCGCGCCCGGGACGGAGGCGCCGCCCGGCGCCGTCGGCAGTGGGACGAACCCGAACGTGCCGAACCCCGCGCCGGGGGCGGAGCCGATGGGCTCGGCGGCAGCGGCGCCCGGCGCAGCGAACAACCCGATGGTGGGCGATGCCGGCATCGACGCATCGGGGTCGGCCGCGGCCGGCTCGGGGAGCGCGGCGAAGTGAGCCGCGCGTCGGCGCTGGCGTGAGCCGCGCGCTCAGCGCCGGCGATCGCGGTCGCTGAACCGCGAGATGCCACGGCGCATGTCGTCGTCGTGCTCGACGTGCTCCTGGCGGCCGGGCACGTGGCGGCCGTACTCGTCCCGAGCGGACCGGCCCGCATAGAAGCGGTTGCGACTCTCGTCGCGGCCGTACCGGCCCTCGCTGCCGACCTCGCGGCCTTCGCCCCTGACGTGACGACCTTCGTCACGGCTGAAGCGATCGCCGGCGCCGTGGCGACCTTCGTCGCGTCCGTAGTGGCCCTCGCTGCGGTACTCACCGCCGAACCGGCGATTGTCGTCGCG
>DAIRFU010000407.1:1510-6565 GCA_036794935.1 Kofleriaceae bacterium
GCCCTCGCTGCGGTACTCACCGCCGAACCGGCGATTGTCGTCGCGTCCGTAGCGGCCTTCGCTTCCGTATTCGCGGCCGCCTCCGCCGAACCGGCGATTGTCCTCGCGTCCGTAGCGGCCTTCGTCATGGCCGAAATGCTCGCCGGCGCCGTGCCGCCCTTGCTCGCGTCCGTAGCGGCCTTCGCTTCCGACCTCGCGGCCCAGGCCGCCGAGCTGCCGGTTCTCCTCACGGCCGTAGCGGCCCTCGCTACCGACCTCGCGGCCCAGGCCGCCGAACTGGCTGGCGCGATCGCGATCGTGGCGACCTTCGCTGCCGCGCTGGCGCTCGTACATCTGCCGGTCGTCGCCGCGCTGGCGATCGCGATTGCCCTCGCTGGCATAGCGATCGCGCGGGCTCTCGCCGCGCCGTCCCAGCGTGTCGCGATCGTCGTGCAGGCGATTGAACTGGCCGCTTCGGTCGTCGTTGTCGGCCTCGTAGCCGACGAACTGGCGCCGCCGGTTGTCATCGCGACTGCGGAGCCGACCCTGATTGTCGTCGTCCTGCCAGCTGCGCGCGCCCCAGCGCTCGTCGCGCGTGCTCCAGTGTTGTGGCTGATCGCTGCCGAGGCCGCGCCGCTCGCTGTCGCGCTCGTCGTCGCGCTGGTCCTCGTCCTCGTCGTCGCGCCCACGCAGCCAGCGCGACGCGGTATCGCGGACGCGGCCGAACCAGCCGCGGTTGCTCTCGTCCTCGTCGTCACGCGCACCGAACCGATCGTCGTGCCGCCAGTCGCGCGGTGTGAAGTCGCCGAGATCTTCGCGGGCCTGGATCCGCCCGAATTCGCCGTGAACCTGCTCCCAGCCGACGCGATCGTCGCGTCGCGTATCGATGTCGCGATCGTTGCGAGTTGCCATTAGTCGATCCTCCCGGTGCGGCGAGACCCGTGCTCCCGGGCCTCATTGTTGAGCACGCGCACGTCCTGCGATGTGCGTGCCACGGCGACGCCAGACGGCTCCTCCGAGTGCACACCCGTTGCAATCACCCGGCGACATGCCACGTAAACAGCGTTTCAAGCCGAGCCGCAAGCCGAAGACTGATCAGGCCGCTGTGTCGAACCCTCAGGTGGACGACCGCAAGGAGATCCAGCCGGAGGGCGCTGACGTCGAGCGCCAGGCGCCCGTGGACCAGGCGCCACGTCAGATCGAGAACGATCAGATCTGAGCGGGCGATTCGACGACGCCGAGCGCTCGCGCACGAGCGGGCACGGTCCGTCCCGTCTCACCACATCAGACCGCCACCACCCCAGCTCGTCGACGGCGGCAGCCGCGTCGTCGCGAGCGTGATGCGACCGGGCGTGGAGTGTGCGTCGCAGAACCAGCGCTCACCGTCGGTCTCGGCGCGCACGCGCACGCAGTCCGGACACTGCGCCTCGGTCTCGACCGGACGGTCGACGAGGTTGACCGCGAGCACGGGACAGTGCGCGTGCTCGAGGATGCGGTGCGCGATCGAGGCGTGCGACAAGAAGCGGCGGTGCACGCCGAAGCGGCCGCACACGATCAGGTGCGCATCGATCTCGGCGGCGAGCGAGACGATCTCCTCGTACGCGCGGCCCGCGCGGACGTGCAGGCGAGCACGCCAGTCGTTCGCGCGGTCGCCGAGGTTATCGAGTGCGCTGCCGACCAGCTCGCCGAGCTCGCGCTTCGCCGCATCGACGGTCGCATCGCGCGCGTCGTCGATCACGTGGACGAAGTGAAGGTCGGGCGCCGAGTGACGCGCCGCCTGATCGAGTGCATGCTCGACGACGATCTCGGCGTACTCGGAGAGATCGAGCGCGACGACCATGCGGAAGTGCGGATCGCGCTGCATGCACGATGATCGTGCATCGCATGTGCCGTGACGCTCAGCGCTTCGCCTTCAGAAACGCGCGCAGCGCATCACCACGCGTACTGCTTGAAGAACTCCCACTCGAGCGTCGTCGCCTTCGCGTACGTGCCGCACGCGTAGATACTCGCGCCCTCGCCGCCGGCCCAGCAGTGACCCATCCCGGTGAACGTGCAGATCGCGACCTGGCCGTCGGCCGGACAGCCATCGTAGTAGGCGCACGTACCGCCCTGCACGTCGCGCCGGGTGACGGTCCCGCTGCAGCCATTCTTCATGGCCCATGCGGTCGCCGACGGCGTCACCCCCTGCGGTGGCGACGCGGCCGGATCATCACAACCGTCCGGAACGATCGCGTCCGCGGTACCGTGAAAGATGATGACGGGCTTGTGATCGGAGGCGCACGCGTCGAGCGGATGCGCGCCGCCCGAGTGCGGGGCGATCGCGCGAATGTCGGGGCGCATGCAGCCGGCGTGGTGCGAGAAGTAGCCGCCCATCGAGAAGCCGGTGACGAACACGTGATCGCGATCGAGGCACTGGTCCGCCGCGACATCGGCCTCGATCGCGTCGAGCAACGCGAAGTCATCGCCGGTCGCGCTCGGGGGCGCGCTCGCGCCGGCGGGGCAGATGCCGGTGCCGACGTTCCACGGCGCGCCGAACGAGTTGGGGCCCGCCTGGCCATCGGGGATGGCGACCGCGATGTGCTCGGCGTCGGCGAGTGCCGGGTAGCCGGTGATCTCGAACATCGCCTCGGCCGACATCGTGTAGCCGTGGTGGACGAACACGAGCGGGATGGGCGCCTTCGGATCGACGTCCTCGGGCAGGTACACGATGTACGTGCGATCGAGGCCGGCGACGTGGAGGGCACGGTTCGTCTTGCCGCGCTGCCCGGTCCGCATGCCGCACGTGCTGGCGTCGGCCGCGGCATCGCTCCGGGTCGCATCGGCGCGCGCGTCGGGCGGGGCGACGCTCGCCATCGGGCTGCCACAGCCGGCAAGAATCAAGCAGGTGAGGGCGGCTCTCGACATCGCGACCGTCGAACTCTCGACGATTTCTGCCACTCGATCCACAGAGATCCGCAGACATAGCTGCGGCACGCGGGTTGCGAAGGTTGCGCACAAATGTCTGCACCTCGCCTCCGTCGCACGTCTCGCCTCGCAGATGCCAAGGTCGCGCTGTCGCTCGCGCGCGCCGCCTTGAACAAGGATCGCCCGCTGATCGCGAACCTCATCATCACGCGGCGTTGCAACCTCAGCTGCGGCTACTGTTACGAATATGACAAGGTCTCGCCGCCGGTTCCGCTCGAGACACTGAAGGAGCGCATCGCTCACATCGCGCGCCTGCGTGCGGTGTTCGTCACGCTGACAGGCGGCGAGTCGCTGCTCAACCCCGACGCCGACAAGGCCGTCGCGTACGTGCGCGAGCTGGGCATGGTGCCGTTCCTCAACACGAACGCGTATCTGCTGACGAGGTCGTGGATCGAGCGGCTCAACGCCGCCGGCCTGTACGGCATGCAGATCAGCATCGACAACGTGAACCCGAACGACGTGTCGAAGAAGTCGCTCAAGACGATCCTGCCGAAGCTGCGGCTGCTCGCGAAGCACGCGCGGTTTCGCGTCCGCATCAACTGCGTGCTCGGCTCGAGCCCGCCCGCCGAGGCGATCGAGGTCGCGCGCGCGGTGATCGGTCTGGGCTTCGACATGAACACGTCGCTGGTGCGTGACGAGGACGGCACGCTGCTGCCGGTCACGCCCGAGACCCGTGCCGCGTACGAGACGATCCGGACGCTCGGCCGCCGCGCCCCGTTCTTCCTCGATGACGACTACACGCGGCCGCTCATGGAGGAGGGTGAGAGCGAGTGGAAGTGCCGCGCCGGCGCCCGCACGTTCCACGTCGACGAGCATGGCCTCGTTCATCTGTGCGCGCCGCGCACCGGCTCGCCGGCGAAGCCGCTCGCGGCCTACACGGTCGAGGACATCCGCTACTGGTTTGCCGCGCCGAAGGCGTGCGCGAGCAAGTGCCCGGTCGCGTACGCTCGGCACGCGAGCCGGCTCGACGGGTGGCGCGCGCAGAACGGCGAACCGATGCAGCTGCCGGCGCCGCCGCTCGTGCAGATCCGGCTCGGCCGCGCCGCCTAGACCACGAACGACTCGGAGTAGAACTGCACGCCGTCGGTGTCGTGGTAGCCGACGGTGACAGAACCGTACGTCGGGTCGAGCTTCAGCGTCGTGTAGTTGTTCGTGCCGGTGGCGAACGAGAACTGCGGCGCGACGAGCGTCGACACGAGCACGTTCGAATTCTGGCCACCGGGGCCGCACAGCACCTCGCGCTGCGTCGAGCCCGGGCCGCTCGTCGACACCTTGCTGATGAACGCGAGGTGGAAGTCGCCCGACAGCCACAGTACACCGCCGATCTGTGCGTCGTCGATGTAGCGCAGGAGCTCGGTGCGCTGCGCGCCGTAGGCCTCCCAGCGGTCGGTCGGGTACGCGTCCCACACGTTCGGCATGTTCGTGATCGGCACCGAGTTGATGATGATCTTGAATCGCGCCGGGCTCGCCGCGAGGCCCACCTCGAGCCACGTCAGCTGCGCGGCGGAGACGTACTGCGGGCTGTCGGACAGGATCGTCGAGGGCTTGCGCTCGCTGCGGCAGTCGAGCACGAAGATCTCGGCGGTCTTGCCCCAGCGTGCAGAGCGCCAGATCCGGCGCGGCGTCGTCTCGACGATCGGCGCGTGCTCGAAGAACGCCTGGAACGCGGCCGCGAGCTGCGCCTCGTCGATCGTCTCCGGGTTGAGGTCGTTCTTGATCTCGTGATCGTCCCACGTGATGTACATGCCGGTCGCGGCACGTAGCGCGACGTGCTCCGGTCGGCCGAAGTGGGCGACGTACTCGGCGCGGTACTCGGCGAGCGTCTCGGCGCCGTCGCAGTAGGCGCTGTCGCCGCAGAACAAGAACGCGTCGAGGTCGTCGCGCTCGGCGGCGCGCGCGAGCACGCCGATCGGCTTGTCGCGATCCGTGCACGCGACCGCGCCGAACGTCAGCACCTCGCTCGCCGTGTCGGCGATCGGCGCGCGGAACCGACCGATCGGGCTGCGCGCCACGCGCGTCTCGCCGGCGAGCTCGACGAACGCATAACGATAGCGCGCACCGGCCATCAGCCCGTCGAGCGGGACGTGGACGAAGCCGTCGTCGGCCGGCGTC
>DAIRFU010000034.1:0-12913 GCA_036794935.1 Kofleriaceae bacterium
GATGCCGACGAGGGCATGCATCGCATCCTCCAGATCGCGGTGCTCGTGCACTACCGTCTGCAGGCCCCACCGTTGCTGGCTGTCGAGCGTCCCGCCCTCGATGCGTAGCGGTGTCCAACGTGCGACGAGGAGCTCGGCATTGCCGCGCAGCGTGATGCCGGCGGGGCCGAGCGCGGTCAGCTCCTGCTCGCCCTGTACGCACTCGCCACACGCGATCATCTGCGGGCGCGGATCACCGCCGGCGAGCGGTTGCGCGGCGCTCGGGCCCGCGGTTCCGAGCACGATCGCGATCGCCAGCGCACGCACCACGAGACCGAAACGCGACAACGGGCTCGACCTTACGGCCGAACCCGTCCGCGTTCGCCACCGGGTGGGCGTGCTGCCCACCTCGCGCGCTTACTTCCGCGAGACCTTGGTCGGCTTCTTCGCCGTGTCGGTCTTGGTCTTCGTCTTCGTCTTGGCCGTCGTCGTGCCCTCCTGCTGCGTGGGCTGCTCCTTGGCCTTGTCGGTGTTGCTGGTGTCCTTCGCCTTCTCCGCCGTCTTCGGCGCCGCACCTTCCTCGTGCGGACAGGCGAACACCGGCGTGGCAAAGGCGAAGGAAGCGGTGGCAATGATGAGTGCGAGCTTCTTCATGTGAGTGCCTCGAGGATGCGGGATCGCCGGTGCCCGATCAACGTGAAAGCGTGCCCTGGTAGCGCCGCAGGAACTCGCGAATGGTCTGGTGGTACTGCTCGCGTTCGTCGCGCACGTCGAAGCCGGCGAACAGCGCAGGATTTGCATCCGCGGCCTGGCTGATCGGATCGGTCGAACGGAACGCATCGCCGGTCAGGCACATCGGGTCCATCACCGGAAAGTTCGTGAGGTCGATCGCGGGCAGCTCGATCGGGTCTGCCCACTCGCCGCGTGCGAGCCGCTCCATGTCGATGCAGTCGGTGAGGTCGTTCGCCGCGTCCATGCGCACGTTGAGCGGCTCGAGGTCGAACGCGCTCTGCAGGTGCTTGAGCGCGGAGGTGTGATCGTACTGGGTCGAGCTCACGTAGCTCTGCTTGACGTACGGTCCGATCACCATCGCGGGGACGCGGAAGCCGAGCTGCGTGAAGCCGTCGACGCCGAACTTCTCGAGCGTGTCGTCGGTCGTCTGCGGCGGCGCGACGTGATCGAAGAAGCCGCCATGCTCGTCGTACGTGATCACGAGCATGCAGTTCTTCCACTGCGGTGACGTCGCGAGCGCGGTGTAGACGGCGCGGATCAGCGCCTGCGCCATCATCGGGTGGGTCGGCGGATGGTCGTCGTTGCCGCCCGAACCGAAGTACGGATCGATGTAGACGACCGGCGGCAGCCGGCCGGCCGCGCAGTCCTTGAAGAACTGGCCGTTCGGCGCATCGGGCTGGTCGGCGTACACGCAGAACTTCCGGACGCGACCGGTGCCGTCATTCGGACCGAGGTCGAGCTGGTAGGGGCCAGGCTGGCCGAGGAGCGAGGCGACCGCGAGCGAGCCGAAGTAGTAGACCCAGTCGACGCCCTTGTCGACGAGCCGGTTATAGATCGTCGGCACGGGCACCGACGCGAACTTCTCGAGCACCGCGGTGTTGTCCTTGAGCCCGAACGAGGTCGCGGTGTGCCAGAACGCGCGGTTCGGCAGCGTCGGCCCCATCACCGACGCGAACCAGCGATCGCATGTCGTGTACTGATCCGCCAGCGCCCAGGTCACCGGCTGCAGTGCACGCGTCTGATACGCCATCGTGTCGTGGATGGTCGTGCTGCCGTGGGCCTGCTGGTACGCGCGCACGAACCCGTCCATCGCGCCGCTGTTCCACTGCGCGTGCGACGGATCCCAGCCGTGCGGCGGATCGAGCACGCAGAGCTTGTCGACCGTCGGCTCGTAGATCGTGACCGGGTTGCCGTCCGAGTCCGGGTTCGACATGCCCTCGGTGAGGCCGTCGCCCGGCTTGCCCTCGAGCAGCGTGCGCGCGCCGAGGATGTGATCGTACGTGCGGTTCTCGAGCATCAAGTAGACGTACGTCGTGATACCGACCGGGTCGTCATCGCCGCCGCACGCGGGGAGGAATTTCGAGAGGCTCGCCATGCCGGCGAGGCCGCCGATCGTCTTGATCGCTTGCCGTCTGTTGATCATGCCCTTGCCCTGCTGGTGTCACGCGGACCGTATCGTGGTCCGACCAGCGGTGTCCACGACGATGATCACAGCAGGCTGGCAACCCAGCCGACGCCGACCCAGAAGCCGACCGCGGTGCCGATACCGGAGGCGACCGCGATCAGCAGGATCCGCGTCACCGGGTTGCGCCAGAAGCCGCGCAGGGTCTGGACATCGTCGGGAAGACGCTCGCAATCGGCCACGCTCGGCCGTCTGCGCCACGCCTCGACCACGCCGACCACCATGCCGGTGCCGAGCAGCGGGTGAATCGCCGCGATCGGCGCGACGACGAGCGCGGACAGCACCGACAGGATCGAGCCGCCCGCGAGCAGGGTCAGCGCGCCGGCGCCGATCGACGTCGGCAGGATCCACGCGAGCATCATCTCGGCGAGACTCGTCGTGTCGCTCCGCTGCCAGCCCCAGATGAGGGCGAGCACGAACAGGGCAGGGATGCCCCACTTGATGATCTGCCACAGCAGGGACGGCGGTGGGATCTGCTCGAGCGCGGCGCGATCGATCGGCGTGCCGACGCTGCCGGTCATGCCCGGCACGTGCGCGGCCCCGACGACGGCGACGACCTTGCGCTTGCCCGCGCCGGCATCGGTCATCTTGCTCGCGAGGTATCGATCGCGCTCGTCGACGAGCGGGCCCTTGACCTCGGGCACCGCCTTGCCGAGCTCGGATAGCATCTCGGAGAGCGCCTTGGGCTCCTTGAGGTTCTCGACGGTCTCCTCGCTGACCGGCTCGCCCTTGTCGTCGCCTTCCCAGCCGACGAGCAGCGAGGACAGCAGCATCGAGCGCTTCCACAGCCCGAGGTTTGCCCACGTGCGCTTGAGCGTGATGTTGATGTCGCGGTCGATCAGCTCGACCGGAATGCCGTGCTCGTCGGCCGCCTTGACCGCGGCGAGCAGCTCGGCTCCCGGCTTGACGCCCAGGCTCGCACCGATCCGCCGCTGGTAGCTGGAGAGCGCGAGGTGAGCGAGCAGGTAGAGGGTCTTGCCCTCGCGGACGACCTTGAACACGTCGAGCTCGCGAAACGCGCTGTCCTTGGTGAGCGCGTCGAAGCGCGGCTTGCACAGCTCGACGCAGACGACATCGGGCTTCACCTCGGCAATCACCTGACGGACTTCATCGACCGAGCGCTGCGAGACGTGCGCGGTACCGACCACGAAGTACTTCGTATCGCCGTGCTCGAGCGTGGTGACCGAGTTGGGCAGCTCCACCCGGCCTCCATACCACATGGTAAGCACCCGGCATGGCGACCGACATCCCCGAACCGAAACGTACCGAGATCGAAGCGGCGGCGTTTCGCCGGCTCGTGGAGCACTTCCGCGACCGCACCGACGTGCAGAACATCGATGTCATGAACCTCGCGGGCTTCTGCCGCAACTGCCTCTCGAAGTGGTACCGCGCGGCCGCGGCCGAGCGCGGCTACGAGATCAGCGATCCGGAGGCGCGCGAGGTCATCTACGGCATGCCGTACGAGGAGTGGAAGGCCAAGCACCAGAAGTGACCCGGGCCGCGCTGGCCCGCCCGCGCGAAAGTGCTTGAACAAGGTATACACGGTGGATACCATGACGGGATGAGCCGCGTGCAGGTGGTCGCCGTGTTGCTCGCCGGGTGTGGCCGGCTCGGGTTCGACGTGCCGCCGGTGGCCGAGGCTCCGGATGCGGCAGGTGAGGTGGCGGCGCCCGACGCGGTCGTGCGGCTGGGCCCCTGCGGCGTCACCCAGGTACCCGATCCGCTGTCGATCACGGGCACGACCGTCGACCTGCCCACGTTCGGGAGCGCGCAGCCCACGGCGGGGGTCAGCATCGAGGCGAGCACGATGCTCGACGGCCAGCCGATGGCGCAGACCTCGAGCGCCGAGGACGGCGGCTACGCGCTCGCACTACCGAGTGGCGGCGAGCCGGTGCGCGCGTACATCACGCTTCGCAAGCCGGGCATGCTACCGACGGTGCTCGTCCCCGACGGCCCGCTCGATGCGGATCTGGTCGCGCTGTACTCGCCGGTGACCAGCGACTCGACGGTGTCGTCGCTGTACCTGGCGGGTGGCGTGGTGCGCAAGTCCGCGGCCGGCACGCTCGGTATCATGGTCGTCGACTGCGACGGCACGCCGGTCCCCGGGGCGGTCGTCACGGTCGCGCCTCCGCCCGCCGCGATGCTCTACACCGACGATGCCGGCAGCGCGAGCCCGTCGTCCGACGCGACCGGCGCGGCAGGCCTCGTGTATGCCCTGGGCGTCCCGCTCGGCACGATCTCGGTCACCGCGGCGAAGCCGGGCGTGACGTTCTTTAGCCACGAGATCACGATCCTCGACAACACGCACGTGATGGGCACGCGACTGCGGGTGGTCCGCTAGCCCGTCGCTGCGCCATGTAGATGTGATGTCTACCGTTTCTCCGTATACTGGCAGGATGGGAGCGGTCAAGGCCCGTCCACGCAAGCGGCCGAGCAAGAAGCCTCGCGCCACGGGCGTGCAGCTCGGCGGTGACGTCGCGCGTAACCTGATCATGTTCGGCGCGACCCGGGTATTCGCGGAGCGCGGGTTTCGCGCCGCCTCCGTCGAGGACTTGCTCGAGGCCGGGCAGGTCTCGCGCCGCACGTTCTACCGGTTCTTCCGGAGCAAGGACGATGTCGCGCTCGCGATGTACACGCTCGGCACGGCGAGCCTGATCGAGGGGTGCCGCCGCGCGATCGACAGCTCTCCCGACCTGATCACGCAGCTCGAGCGCTGTATCGATATCCACCTCGGCAACGCGAAGAGCCTCGGCCGGCTCGTCTTCGTCCTCGGCGGCGAGGCGCAGCGGCTCGAGTCTCCGCTCCACACCCGGCGCATGGAGGTGCACGACGTGCTCGTCTCGATGATGCACAAGGCACTTCCGACGAGCGCGAAGCTCGATCCGCTGCTGCTGCGCGCGCTCGTGATCGCGCTCGAAGCGGTCACCCGGCACGCCCTCCAGGAGGGCGACGAGGGCAGGCGTGTCACCGACGCGATGATCGGGCGGGCGCGCGCGGTGATGATGCGGGTCGCGACCGCGACGATCGCCGGTTCGGGCGCGCGGGTCGCGCCGCTGCCGCACGCGGTCTGACGCAAACGCGATTCACTGCGCGATCGGGGCGGCACCTGGGGTGCTCATTCCCCGGCCGTCGCATGCGCGGCGCAAGCGAGTCGCGCACTTGGGCGGGCACCCAGATGGTATACGAAGTGTATTCCATCGGCGCATGAACGAACGCCACTGGCTGAGTATCGTGGTCACGATCGCCGCGAGCGCGGCCTGCACCGTCGGGCCGGACGCCGCCGACGACTCGGGCGAGCCCGCGTCCACACCGATCGCGTCCGTCGACAAGGCGCCACGCTACGTCGTGATCCGCGATGCGGCGGCGGCGCGCGGGGTTGGCACGGGGTACCTGCTCGCCGGCATCGCGAACACCGAGACCGGGCTCGCGCAGTGCTGGTCGGAGGCCACGTGGGCGTGCCAGGGGCCGAGCTCGCCGGACTGTGGCGGCGGACCGGTGATCGCCGGCGCCGCCGACGGACCGTGCAGCGCCCAGCAGGGCGGACTCGGCATGTTCCAGTTCGACGCCGGCACGTTCGCGGACACGCTGGCGGTGTACGGGACGAGCGTGCTCACCGTGGACGGTCAGATCGGCCACGCGATCGACTACGTGACGAACATGGTCAAGATCTCGGCGTACACGACGAACGCCGAGACCGACGCGAAGGCGCGCGCCTGGATCAACAACTTCGATCCGAACAACGGCGCGCTCCGCGATCAATGGATCAAGACCGTGCTGCGCTACTACAACGGCTGTCGGCCGGAGTGGAGCTGCTGGGGCCCGCGCTACCAGACCTACTCGGACGGCTTCTGGGCCGCGATCGACGAGCCCGGCGGCCTCGGCTTCTGGGCGGCCGCGGCCGGCACGAGCTGCAACGGCTCGCCCGCGACCGTCGGCAAGATCGACGAGAAGTACCGCGCGCTCGGCGGTTGCGGCTCGTTCCTCGGCGCGCCGACGACCTCCGAGCAGACCACGCCCGACGGCGTCGGCCGCTACACGGTGTTCCAGAACGGCTCGATCTACTGGTCGCCGTCGACCGGCGCGTTCGAGGTCCATGGCGTCATCCGCGACGCCTGGGCGCAGCTCGGCTGGGAGGCCGGTTTCGTCGGCTACCCGATCACCGACGAGACGCCGGCGCCCGACGGCGTCGGCCGCTACAACGTGTTCCAGGGCGCGTCGATCTACTGGTCGCCGTCGACCGGCGCGCACGAGGTCCACGGCCGCATCCGCGATGCGTACCGGGACGCCGGCTGGGAGGCGGGCGAGCTCGGCTATCCCACGGCGGACGAGTACGCCGTCTCGGACGGGCGGCGCAGCGACTTCGAGCACGGCTCGATCATCTGGAACGCGCAGACCGACACCACCCGCGTCGAGCTCGCGCCATGACGTCCTCTTTGCACCAGGAGCACCGCATGACTGCATCGCACCACGGGCGCGCCCTCGCGCTCCTCCTCTCCATCTGCACGGCAGCCTGTGTCGCCTCCGTCGGCGGCAGCGACGAACAGCTGCCGCCGGCCGGCGAGCCCGGCGCGGGCTCCGGCTCGGGCACCGGCTTCGGATCAGGATCGGGCACCGACCCGACGTCGACGGCGGCCGGCGCCGGCTGGAAAGTCCTCGCGCACGACTATCAGGTCCAGCAGACCGGCTACTGGTGCGGGCCGGCGGCCTCGCGGGTCGCGCTGTCTGCGCGGATCGCGCCGCCGAGCCAGCAGACGCTCGCGAACCAGCTCGGCACGACCGTGAACGGCACGGACTGGATCGGCCAGGTCACGCGGGTGCTGAACCAGGACCTCGGCGCCGCGCGCTACGTGACGGTCGAGTTGCCGGCCGATCCGCCGTCGCAGGCGCAGCGCGATCAGCTGTGGCGTGACGTCGTGCTCGGCATCGACTCGGGCCACCCGATCGTCGCGAACATCGTCGCGCCGCCCGGCAACCAGCCGCCCGGCTATCCGGGGAACCAGACCATCTATCACTACTTCGCGGTGGTCGGTTACAACCCGGCGACGTACGAGGTCTACATCGCCGACTCGGCGAACTTCAGCGGCAACCAGCACTACTGGCTCACGCTCGGCAAGCTCGCCTCGCTGATCCCACCAAAGGGCTACGCGACGTATCGCTGCGGCTCGAGCATGACGGTCGGCGTGATCGACGAGAAGTATCGCGCGCTCGGCGGCTGCGGCTCGTTGCTCGGCGCGGCGCTGACCGAGGAGACCGCGACGCCCGACGGCGCCGGCCGCTACAACGTGTTCCAGGGCGGCTCGGTGTACTGGTCGGCGGCGACGGGTGCGTTCGAGGTCCATGGCGCGATTCGCGACACGTGGGCCGCGGTCGGCTGGGAGGCCGGTGCGCTCGGCTATCCGCTCTCCGACGAGACGCCGACGCCCGACGGGGTGGGGCGCTACAGCGTGTTCGAGCACGGCTCGATCTACTGGACGCCGGCGACCGGCGCGCACGAGGTCCACGGGGTGATCCGGGACAGGTGGGCCGAGCTCGGCTGGGAGGCCGGCGCGCTCGGCTACCCGACGTCCGACGAGTACGCGGTACAGGGCGGCCGCAAGAACGATTTCCAGCACGGTTCGATCACGTTCGACGCGAGCACGGGCGTCGCGACCGCGGTAGTCAACTGAGATGATGCAGACGCCGCGGATCGCGCCGGGGGCGCTCGCCGAGCTCGGTGCGATCAACTGGTTCTTGTGCCGGGTCATCTCGCGCTTCGCCGGCGTGGCGGACGCGCACCTGTTCAGCACGCTCGGCCGCCAGCGCGGCCTGTTCCGCGGCTGGCTCGTGTTCGCGTCGCGGCTGATGCCCGCGGGCACGCTGTCGCGTCGCGAGACCGAGCTCGCGATCCTGCGCGTCGCGCACGTGCGAGACTGCGCGTACGAGCTGCATCACCATCGCAAGCTCGGCCGGCGTGCCGGGATCGACGACGCGGTGTTCGAGCGCGTGACGCGCGGCGCCTCGGCAGCGGGCTGGAGCGAGCGCGAGCGTGCGCTGCTCGCCGGCGTCGACGAGCTGCTGGCGCGCACCGCGTTCGACGACGCGAGCTGGCAGATGCTGCGCGGTCAGCTCGGCGAGCGCGAGATCATCGAGCTGTGCCTGCTGGTCGGCCACTACGAGATGCTGGCGACCACGATCGCGGCGCTCCGGATCCAGCCGGATTCCGCGGCGTAACGAGCGCACATCGTCGCGCCTACGATCGTCCTTGCACTAGGTAAACAGGATGTATACCATCTGGTCATGCGAATCATCCCGCTCGTCGCGGCGGTCGCCGTGCTCCTCGTGGCCTCGCCGGCTCGCGCTGGTCTGAACGACCCGCTCTGCACGCCGGCCCCGGAGCACCCGGTGCCCGTCGTGCTGATCCACGGGCAGGGCGCCACCGTCGAGATGTTCGAGCAGACCGGCATCGTCGACCTGCTTGTGTCCGCGGGGTACTGCGTGTGGGGGACGAGCCACGGTCTCGACCCCAGCGGCCGCTACGGCCGCGCGCACCTCGAGCAATCGACGAACGAGATCCTCGACTTCGTCGCGCACGTGCTGGCGGAGACTGGCGCCACGCAGGTCGATCTCGTCGCGCACTCGGCGGGGACCGGCGTCGTCGATCGCATCTTGCTCGCGAATCACCGCGCGGATCTCGTGCGCCGCGTGGTCTCGTTCGGCGGCCTCCATCACCCCTACGCGCACCTCCAGGTCGGCGGCGAGGACATCAGCCTGTTCCTGCCGAACCTCACCGCGACCGTGCGCATCTTCGATCCCGACATCACTGTCCAGCAGGTCGTCGACTTCGCGCTCGCGCGCTATCCCGCGCTCGGCGCGCTGCTCGGCGACACGGGGCAGCTCGCGCGCTCGGACTTCGTCGATGACCTGTTCGAGCCGGCGTACTGGAAGGCGCTGCACGGGCAGCTCTCCGAGCCGGCGTTCAGGTACATCGTGACCGGTAGTAACGCGCGCTCGCTGGCTACCCCGGACTCGGTCCCCACGGTCTGCTACACGAACATCGTCGGGGCGGGCGATCCCATCACCGGTGAGTCGGCAGGCTTCCAGGATCCGGCGCCGGGCGTCGAGAACTTCCGCCTCGCCACGCCCTCCGATCACACCCAGATTCTCGTCGACCCGGTCGCGCAGGCGAAGCTGCTCGACGTGCTCGGCGAGGACTGCGCGGTGGCGCCGCCGGACCCCCAGGACCCGCCCGATCCGCAGGACCCGCAGGACCCGCAGGACCCCGACGACGCGATGGACCCGTTCACCGCCGGTTGCGCGAGCGGCAGGCGGGTGTCGTGGCTCCCGCTGGTCCTGGTCGGGCTCGCCGTCTGCTCGCTGCGCCGCCGCTCGGTGACGGGAGGTGCGTCGTGATCGCGGGTGGCTCGTCGTCGTTGCACGGTCGCCGCATCCTCATCACCGGTGCCGCCCGCGGTATCGGCGCGGCGCTCGCGCTGCAGCTCCACCGCCGCGGCGCGAGGGTAGGGCTCGCCGGGCTCGAGCCCGAGATGCTCGAGGTGGTCGCACGCTCGCTGGGCGGGGCACCGTGGCGCGCGTGTAACGTCGCCGATCGTAGCCAGGTCGATCTCGTGGTCAACGCGGTCGCCGCGGAGCTCGGTGGCCTCGATGTCGTCGTCGCGAATGCCGGCATCGCCGCGCAGCTGCCGCTCGTCGGCGGCGATCCGGCGATCTTCGAGTCGATCATGGACGTCAACGTGCTCGGCACGTACTACACGCTGCGCGCCGCGGGGCCGCACATCGCCCATCCCCGCGGCTACGCGGTCGCCGTCGCGTCGCTCGCCGCCGCCGTGCACCTGCCACTGATGGGCGCGTACTGCGCGTCGAAGGCGGCCGTCGAGGCGCTCGGCAACTCGCTGCGCATCGAGCTCGCGGCATCCGGGGCGCGCGTCGGCGTCGCGTACTTCGGCGAGATCGAGACCGACATGACCGAGCGCGGGTTCGGCACCAAGGCCGCCGCGCTGGTGCCACGGTTCGGATTGTTCACGAAGCCGGCGCCGCTCGAGAAGGCGGTCGCGGCGCTGGAGCGCGGCATCGCGCACCGCTCGCGGATCATCGCGGCGCCCGGCTTCGTCGCGCCGCTGCTGCCGGTGCGCGCGATCGTGCAGCGGGTGATCGATCGCCGCATGCAGCGCGATCTCGAGCGCGTGCTCGCGGTCGCTCGCGAGGAGGCGGCACCGCTCACGACAGCGCAACCCGACCGCGCGCGGACGGCCGAGCGGCGCGCCGCGGACGATCAGTAGACCGCGAGGCCGATCATCGCATCGGTCATGCGCTCGCCGTGTGCCTGGGTCAGCCCCATGCGCGCGGTGATCGCCAGCCGCGTGTTGACGTCGAGCTGCAGCATGCCACCGCCGATCAGCGCGCTCGATCCGGCGTTGCCGCCGTCGATGCCGTCCTCGAAGCGATAGGCGGCGCCACCGCCGAGGTAGCCGCCGACCTGCAGCGGGCCGGTGTGGATCGGGTAGCCCTGAAGCTCGAGCGTGTAGCGAGACTCGAACAAGGTCTCGTTCACCGCGTTGTCGCGCCAGCCAAAGAAGATCGAGCCCACGATGCCGACCGGATGCGATGGAAAGTAGCCGAACTGGATCGTCGTCGCGGTGCCGCTGTCCTTGCTGCCGTCTGCAGACTCGAACGTGCCGATGCCGCCGAGCATCGAGTAGTTCCAGCCCTCGCGATCGAGGGGCGCGCGCTCGAGCTGGCGCCACGGGCCTTCGTGGCGGCGCACGAGCCCGTAGCTCGCCCACTGCGCCGTCATCGGATCGATCCATGCGAGCGGCATGACGACGCGGCCGCCATCCTTGCCGACGAGGTACACCGGGTGCATCGGGTGCAGCTGCGCGTAGCCGTCGAACCGCGAGCCCTCGACCGCAGCGACCGCGACCAGCGCGACCGCGGCGACCACGAGCACGGCGATCGCGGCGGCCTTGCCGTCACCGCCGCCATTGAGCTTGAGGCCGCTCGAGCCGGAACCGCCGCGCGGCGCGACACCGCCCGTGCCGCCACCGCCCCACGAGCTGTTCGTGTGGTAGTAGTGCCGCCGCTGGTAGGGGCCGTACACGTTCACCTGCGGGAAGAACACGATCTGGGTCTGGGCGGTCACCGGCTCCGGCGGGCCGAGCTCGGCATCGCTGAGCTCCTGCTGGACGCGGACGTGCATCGCGCGCGTGTCCGGCGGCTGCTGCGCGAGCCGCTGGAGCTCGGTGCCGGGAATCTTGTACGTGCTCGACGCGCAGCCGGTCGCGAAGACCGATGCCGCAAGGACCACTGCCAGAAGGCGCATCCCGGGCATTATTGCAGAAACCGTGCGCGACCTCGGGGTGCGATGCGGCAGCGAGCGGCTAGGATTACCGCGTGGAGCCGATCGACCTCGCGGCCCTGGCCGACGACTTCGATCGCGAGGTCGCATGTACCCCGGCGATCGACCGGTTCTGCTCGTCGAGCGCGTGGATCCTCGCCGCGACGGCGGCGCTGATGCCGCCCCGCGCGCCGTTCTCGTTTCGCGGGGTCAGCGGCTACTTCGCCGCGATGCGCGGTGTGCATCCGGCCGGGTTTCCCTACGTCGAGCCCGTCGAGCTGGCCTGGGGGCTCGCGTCGCCACTCGTCGGCAGCGATGCGGTCGGGCTGGTCGCCGAGGTCGTGCCACTCCTTGCCGGACGGCGTGACTGGCAGCTGGTGATCTTCTCCGGGCTGACCGTGACCGGGCCGCAACGGCGTGCCCTGGATGCCACACTGCCGGCGCGCTGGGAGCGGCGGCGCGGCCAGCCGACGATCCGTCACGTCGCGAGTCTCGAGGGTGGGATCGACGGGTTTCTGGCGCGGCGCTCGCGCGAGCTTCGCAAGTCGCTGCGCAAGTCGCTGCGCGCGGCCGAGGCCGCCGGCATGCGGTTCGAGTCGGTGCGCGCGAGCGAGCCGGACGCGCCCGCGCTCTACGACCGCATCCAGGCGATCGAGGCGCGGAGCTGGAAGTCGCGCGAGGGCGTCGGCATCCACACCGGCCCGATGCGCGCGTTCTACGGCGCGATGCTGCCGCGGCTATGTGCGCTCGGCCAGCAGCGGACGATCTTCGCGCGGCTCGGCGAGCGCGACGTCGGCTACATCCTCGGCGCGGTGATGGCGGGCGAGTACCGCGGCCTGCAGTTCTCGTACGACGCCGACCTCGCGCAGTTCGGCATCGGCGGCCTGCTCCAGTACCAGCAGGTGCTCGAGCTGTGCGGCGAGGACATCGCGCGCTACGACCTCGGCACCGAGATGGACTACAAGCGGCGCTGGGCCGAGGAGATCATGGAGACCGAGATGCTCGTGGTCGTCCGCTAAGGAGCCTGGTCCTCGGGGACCGGGTGTCGCCGGCTGGACACGATCGACGCGAGCACGCCGGCGCCGATGATCGCGGCGATGCCGATCAGCGAGATGACGTGCGAGATGTGAAACCAGTTGTGGCCGATCAGCTTGACGCCGATGCCGACCAGCAGCACCGCGAGCGCGACCTTCAGGTACTTGAACTGCGCCATCGCGCCGGCGAGCACGAAGTACAGCGAGCGCAATCCCATGATCGCGAAGATGTTCGACGTGATGATGATGAACGACTCCTGGCTGACCGACAGCACCGCCGGGATCGAGTCGAGCGCGAACACGATGTCGGTCAGCTCGATCGAGATCAGGCACACCGCGACGGTCCGACCGCCGTCACGACGCGGGCCGGGGGAC
>DAIRFU010000034.1:12923-19780 GCA_036794935.1 Kofleriaceae bacterium
CGTCAGCGCGCGCCGGCCATCGACGACGACGCGGAACTTGCCACCGTGATCGCCCTCGACGACGCGCACGAACCGGCGCAGGACCCGCACGGCGGCGTGGTTCATCGCCTTCTTGCGCGCGTCCTCCTCGCTCTCGTGCTCGTCCTCGTCACCCTTCATGCCCTCGTGGCCGAGCTTGAGTCCCTGCCACGCGAGGTACGCGCCGAACACGTAGAAGATCCAGTCGAACTGCTTCGCGAGCCAGACGCCGCCGCCCAGCATCGCGATGCGGAACACGATCGCGCCGATGATTCCCCAGAACAGGACCCGGTGCTGGTACGCGACCGGCACCCGGAAGTTCAGGAACACGAGCGACATGACGAAGATGTTGTCGATCGAGAGCGCCTGCTCGAGCAGGTACGCCGAGACGTACGTGATCGCCGCATCGGCGCCGCTTGGCCCGGTGATGTCGAGCCAGCGATGTTCGTACATCAGGTAGACGATTCCGGAGAACGCCAGCCCGAGGGCCATCCAGCCCGCGGTCCACGCCGCCGCGGTCTTGAGCGACTGGGCCTCGGCCTTGCGGTGGACGACGCCGAGGTCGAGGAATAGCAGCAGCGCGACCAGGCCGAAGTAACCGAGCCAAAACCAGATCATCGCCGGGAGGGAACATGCCTAGCGAAAGGCCATGTCGCAAGGCGATACGCGGGGTTGTGACCAGATAATTGCCCATACGCCGGCCGTGGAACGTGCGTTGCACGACCCACGTACATGTACGTCGCCCTCGATCCACAACAGACCAGTACCCTGCGCGAGGTCCTCGAGAGCCAGCTCAAACAGCTTCGCACCGAGAGCGCGCGCGCCGACAGCCACGACTATCGCGACATGCTGCATCAGCGCGAGCAGATCATCGAGCAGCTGCTGAGCAAGCTCGCCGAACCCGATCACGTCTCGCTCAGCTGAGGCTGGCGAGCAGCTTCTCGACGTCACCCGCAGGACGGGCCAGGCCGAGCTTCGCGAACACCGCGATCGCGTCGCGCAGCATGTCCTTGCCTGCGGCGATCTGTCCCGCCTCGGCCTGGTAGCGCCCGAACGCGAACAGCGCCTTGCCGAGCTCGGCGTCGTTGCCGATCGCGCGCAGCACCTCGACGGCCTTGCCGAATGCGACGGCGGCATCGGAGACCGGGCCCTGTTCGTCGCCGGCATCGTAGAGGCTCGTCGACAGCACCTCGCCGAGCGTCAGGTACGCCTGGGCCTCCTTCTCGCGCAGGCCTGCCTTCTTCGCGACCTCGAGCGCGCGCTCGGCGTGATCGCGGGCGAGCTGCGGCTGGCCCTGCAACTTCTCGAGGTGCGCGAGGTGACGGCAGCACTCGCTCTCGAGCCCGCGATCGTCGATGTCCTCGATGATCTCGAGCGCGTTCTCGAGCCGGCTGCGCGCCTCCTCGGTCTTGTTGTCGAACAGCGCGAGCTCGCCGAGGTTGCACAGGATCAGCGCCGCGAGGGGCAGCGCGCCGATCAACTCGGCCTCGGGCAGCGCGGCGAGCCAGCCGGCGCGCGCCTCGGCAGGATCGCCGAGCTCGAACGCGAGCGCGGCGAGGTTGTTCTGCGACACGACGACGCCCCAGCGATCGCCCGCCTGCTTGCGCAGCTCGAGCGCGTCCTTGTGGCAGTTGTACGCGGACTCGTAGTTGCCGCGCGACTGCTGGACATCGCCGAGGCGCGACAGGCTCGTCGCGATCGCGCGCTTGTCGCCACGCTTGCCGCGGCGGGCGAGCGCCTCGGTGATCTTCGCGTGCGCCTCGTCGTAGCGGCCGAGCATCTGCAGCGTCTTGCCGATGTCGTCGAGCGAGCCGGCGATGCCGCGCGCGTCGCTCGCGCTGCGGAACAGCTCGAGACCACGTTCGAGGTACTCGAGCGCGAGCTTGAGATCGCCCTTGCGCCGCCACACGCGGCCCATCTTGTTGAAGGCGACCGCAGCCTTCGTCTTGCTCGCGGCCACCCACGACAGCCGCAGCATGCGCTCGAACGCGCCGAGCGCCGCCTCGAAGTCGCCGATCAGCTCGTAGATCGAGCCGAGGTCGTGCCACAGGTGGATGCGGGCCGAGTGATCGTGGTCGCCGATGCAGGCGAGCGCGCGGTCGAACAGCCGGATCGCGCGCTCGTTGGAGAACTGGGCGCGTGCGGCCTCGGCGGCACGGCGGTAGCGCAGCGCCGCGTCGCGCGGGTGGCCGGCGAGCGCGAGGTGACGGCCGACCTCCTCCTGCGCGGCGGGCATCCGGCCCTCCGGGTGCAGCTCGAGCCAGCGCGCGACGACTGCGTGGTAGCTGCGGCGGCGGGTGTCGTCGATGCTCTTGTAGACGATCGACCACAGGTTCGGATACGCGAAGCGCAGCTCGCGCTCGCCCGACACGCTCGACTGCGGGACCTCGCCGATCCACTCGCGCTCGACGAGCTTGCCGATCGCGGCGACGACGGTGAGCCGCGAGTGATCGCCGGACGCGGCGATCTGCGCGAGCGTCGGGCCGTCCGGATCCTTGACCGGCTGGTTCGAGCGCTCGAGCGCGATGATCGCGTCGAGCCAGGACGTCTCGCCGACGACCGCCGCCATCTCGAGCACGCGGCGCTCGTTCGCCTCCATCACGCGCAGGCGCGCGGCGACGAGCTCCTCGTAGGTCTTCGGCAGCACCATCGTCGCGAGCGTTGGCGCCTCGAGCCGCCACATCATGCCCTCGCGGACGATGACGTCGCTCTCGAGCAGCAGGCGCACCAGCTCGTGGATCGCGCGCGGCGAGCCGCCGAGCGTGCGGACGTGGGCGGCGAGGCGCGCGGGCACCTCGGGGAGCTGCTTGCAGAGCTCGCGGAGCAGCTGCTCGGACTCGACGGCGGTCAGCGCGCCGAGCTCGATCTTGATCGGCGCGACCTCACCCTCGCCGAACGCGGCGTGGCGCTCCCACACGGCGGCCGTCGCGGTGCCGAGGATCGCGACGCGCTGGTCGCGCATGCCGGCCGCGAGGTACTGCAGGAAGTTGATCGTGTCGTTGCCGCACAGCTCGAGGTTCTCGACGACGATGATCACCGGACGCCGCTCGGCCTCGGCGGTGAGCAGGCGCTTGAGCGCCATGAACAGGCGCGCCTCGAGGCGTTGCGGCGAGTCGAGCAGCGGCGTGGTGACCGGGCTGTCATCGAACGGCACCCGGAGCAGGTGGGCGATCAGGTGCGCGATCTCGGTGACGCGCGACGCCGGGACGACGTCGGCGACGCCCGCCTGGATCTTGTCGCGGCTCTCCGCCGGATCCTCGCCGGGCAAGAGGCCGAAGCGGACCGTGAGCGCGCGCGCGATCGGGCCGTACGCGTGCGCGTTCTCGTCGGCGACGCCCGACAGCACGTGGAGGTTCGGGATCTTGGTCTTCTCGCGAGCGACCAGCTCGCCGACGATGCGGCTCTTGCCCATGCCGGGCTCGCCGATCACGGCGGCGAACGCGATCTGCTTCTCGGCGAACGCCTTGTCGACGATCTGCTGAAGCTGCTGCAGCGCGCTCGGCCGGCCGGTGAACTTCGGTCGCAAATCGTACGGCGTGGCCGTCGTGATGACGGTTCGCTCGCCCTCGCTCTCGCCGAACCCGTCACCCAGATCGGCCGCGTCGAACAGCGCGGTCTGCTCGGTGCCCTCCGGGCTGTCTGTGTCCAGCGTGCCGGGTGAGGGCGTGCTTTGATCCCAGGTTAATGGCGCCATGTCCGTCCCGATCGTCCGCTCGGCGCGATTAGCGCCCACATCCTTGACTGGTTCCATATCGATCCACGTGTCCCCGAAAGGCGCCCCGGCTGAAGGGCGCGCGGAACCTAGTGTGGTCCGATGTAGTTGTCAACCATGACGAACGGTCCTCAATTTAGCTGGTATCAGCCACTTACAGCGGAGGTCGTCAGCGAGATCGCAGCCATTTCATGGCCGTTGCTGAGCCCGGCTCGCGGTTGCACGATTCGCGCAACGCCGCGGAAGTGCCCTGCTTGTAGACGACCGTCCGCTTCGCGGGCAGCGGGCGGGCTCCGCTATCCTCGCGATGTGCGCGTCATCTCGACTTCGAGTCTGCCGATCGATCTCGCAACGCAGGTGTGGGCGCGCTGGCCCGACGCGATCGTCGAGGTGCCGGACGCGTGGGTGGGGGTCGAGCGTTGCGAGCTGGGCGATGCCGATGCGCTGGTGTGCCTGCTCCTCGACCGCATCGACGAGGCGGTGATCGCGCGGGCGCCGAAGCTGCGCGTGATCGCGAGCTGCGCCGTCGGCTTCGACAATGTCGACCTCGCTGCGGCGACGCGCGCCGGCATCGCGGTGACCAATACGCCCGACGTCTTGACCGACGCCACCGCCGAGCTGACGATCGCGCTGATGTTCGCCGCCGCCCGCCGGCTCCCCGAGGGCGAGGCGCTCGTACGCTCCGGCCGCTGGCCGGGCTGGCGGCTCGACCAGCTGATCGGCCAGCCGATCCGCGGCCGGACACTCGGGATCGTCGGCCTCGGCCGGATCGGGCTCGCGGTCGCCGAGCGCGCGATCGGGCTCGGCATGTCCGTCATCTACGCGGCGCCGCGCGAGGTCGCGACTCCGCTGCCCGTGCGCCGGGTCGCGGTCGACGCGCTGTTCGCCGCCGCCGACGTCGTCAGCTTGCACTGCCCGCTGACGCCACAGACGCGCGGGCTCGTCGACGCCGCGCGGCTCGCGCGCATGAAGCCGACCGCGATCCTCATCAACACCGCGCGCGGCCCGTGCGTCGACGCGGGTGCGCTCGCGGGCGCGCTGGCGGAAGGCCAGATCTTCGCAGCCGCGCTCGACGTCTTCGATGGCGAGCCCGAAATCGATCCGCGCCTCCTCGCCGCGCCGCGCCTGGTCTTGGCGCCGCACATCGGATCGGCTACCACGGAGGCAAGGAGCTCTATGGCCCAGCTGTGCGCAGACGGTGTGATCGCGGTGCTCTCCGGCACCCGGCCGCCGAACCTCGTCAACCGCGAGGTGATCGTCCGTGGCTGAGGCTCAGGTCCTGATCGTGACCAGCGCGGGCGCCGCCCCGTCGGCGGTCGTGCCGGTGCTCGCCGCGATCGAGGCGGCGGGCATGCGCGTGCGCGCGATCGACGTCGGCGCGGTCGGCGGTGGCGGTAGCGGCGTCACCGATCGGATGCGCCGCGCGCTGCTCGGTGAGGGGGCCGAGCGCAAGCTGCGCCGCGAGCTCGAGGTCAGCCCACCCGATGCCGCGATCGTGTTCGATCCGTACTCGGCGCTCGCGCTCACGGTCGCGCGCGACCACGTCCAGAACCCCGCGCCGGTGATCGCGGTCGTCGGCGATCTCGATCCGGTCCCCGCGTGGTCGCAGACCGACGCCGATCGGTTCGTCGCCGTCGACGAGCTCGCCGCGGTCGCGCTCGCGGATGCCGGCGTCGAGGGTGACCGCATCCTGGTCGTCGGCGCGATCGGCGAGCGCGCGTTCGCGGACGCGGGCACGCAGGACCGCACCGCGCTGCGCAGCCGGTTCAAGCTGCAGGGCAAGGTCGCGCTCGTCGAGGTCGCCGGCCTCGGCCCCGAGATCACCGGCCAGCTCTCGCTCCAGCTCTCGCTGCTCGACGCGAGCTCGGCGATCACGTTCCTGTTCGACGCCGCCGGCGACGCCGATGCCGCCGCGGTGCTGCGCCGCCAGGTCCCGACGCTCGGCCTGCGCGCGAAGCTGTTCGGTGCGACGCCGGATGCCGGCCTGCTGTGGCGTGCCGCGGACGTGATCGTCGCCCGGCCGCGGCCCGAGGTCATCTCGCGCGTGATGCTCGTCGGCGGCCGGCTCGTCGCGATCGTCGACGATCAGGTCGCGAACGCCGCGCGGGTCGCTGCCGCGCTCGAGGCGCGCCGCCGCGCGATCGCGGCCAAGGGCCTGCTCATGCTCGCGAGCGCGCTCGACTCCGCGTTCGGTGGGTCCTTGCCCGCGCCGACCCCCGACGGTGCGGACCAGATCGCCGACATCGCGGCGGTGGTCGCCGGCGACAAGCGCGCGGTGATCGACGAGCGCCGCAACGCCGCCCAGGCCGCGACGCGGGACCGCGTGCACCGTGCCGCCGCGGCCGCGCACGCCGCCGCCGCGCAGACCGCGATGCCCGGCGACCTCGAGGATCTCGGCGGGGGAGGCGGTGGCTTCGCGGAGGCCGTCAGCGATCTTCCCGACAAGGCCGAGCTCGAGCGCCTGCGTGCCGAGGTCGCCCAGCGAATGACCGAGCTCGGCAAGGCGATGGCGGGCGCGCGCGACGCCGCCAACGACGCGGGGGCGAAGGCCAAGGGCGCCGCCGCCCGCGGCGCGGCGGACGAGGCCACCCAGCTCGAGCGCAAGGCCGACGCCGAGCGCGCGCGCATGCACGCGCTGCTCGCCGAGCTGGCGACGCTCGAGTCCGAGCTCAAGGATCTCGAGCGCTCGATCAAGGATCTCGGCGACGTGCCGCGCGCATCGGCGAGCGCTCGTGCGTCGGCCGGCTCGGCGAGTCCCCCACCGCGCTCGTCCGCGCCGCCGCGCTCGTCGATCGACGACGAGCTCGCGCGGCTCAAGCGCCAGGGCGGGAGTACGTCACGCTCGGGCGGGAGCGCGCCGCGCTCGGGCGGTGCCGCGCCGAAGCAGGGCGCATCGCGCGGCAACACCGGACGCACGCGCTCCGGCGGCGGCGACACGACGCTCGAGGACGAGCTCGCTGCTCTCAAGAAGAAGATGCAGGGCGGCGGCGCGAAGAAGAAGTAGCGCGCCCGTCCGGGAGCAGCGCTCCCGCATGGGGAACAATGATTAACCTTGCCATTAATTAATTCTTAGGTTAACCAATCGTCATGACCATCGCGAGCAAAGCGCCCCCCAAGGACTGGCCCC
>DAIRFU010000408.1:0-6545 GCA_036794935.1 Kofleriaceae bacterium
GGGCTTCTCGGGCGGGGTCCAGGGCTCGCCCTTGAACACGCTACCCTGCTCGAGCTCGTCGAGCATCTGGTCGAGCCGCTTCTGCTTGGCGGCCGGCCCGGCCGCGACGGCGATCCACTTGAGATACTCGTCCTTTTGGTACGCCGGGCGCCCGAGATAGGCGTCCATCAGGTTGCGTTTGTCGAGTGCCGCGCGGACATTGCCCGGCATCGGCTGCTTGGTAGGAAACGAAGGCCCACGAACCATCGCGTACCTCTACCCCGAAGTTGGCCGGTTCGGGAGGCCGGCCGGCGGGTTACGGCGGTCCGGAGTGCGTGCCGCATATTGCGGCATGCAGGGGCTTGCGGCGCGTCTGGGTTTGACCGCCGTCGCGCTTCCCGGCTAACGTTTGGGGTCGTGGTGGCAATCGCGTCGGATACGCGAACGCGAGCGGTGCATACGGTGCTCCTGGTGGAGGACTTCGCGCCGCTCCTCAGGCGGTGGACTCGCGAGCTCACGCGCGCAGGCAAGCGCGTGCTGGCCGCGGCGAACGGCGAGGCGGCACTCGAGCTGATCCGCGAGGATCGGCCCGATATCGCGATCGTCGACCTGTTCCTCGCGAGCGAGAACGGCGTCAACGTGATCCGCAAGCTCAAGGAGAGCGACACCGGGCTGTACGCGATCCTGGTCAGCGCGCACGTCACGGTGGCGTACGCGATCGCGGCGATGCGCGCGGGCGCCGACGACGTGCTGTTCAAGCCGGGGTCGCTTCGCTACGTGATGGACTGCGTCGAGCAGGGCATCGAGCCCGAACCGGACGAAGAGATGGGCCCGACACTCGAGCAGCTCGAGTGGGAGCACATCAGCCGCGTGCTGCTCGATTGCGAGGGCAACATCACGCAGGCCGCCGAGCGGCTCGGCATCTACCGCCAGAGCCTGCAGCGCAAGCTGCGCCGGCACCTGCCTAAGGCGTGATCGGCGTCCCGCCGGTGGCCACCGCGCCTTCGGAGCAGAAATCCTCGGGCGCCTGGGCGTAGTGCTGGCGCGCGAACGTCTCGACGTAGGGGTCGTAGCAGCTCGCGGTGTACGCGTGGTTCCACGCGACGGCGGCGACCTGGACGCCGTCGGGGAGCAGCGGATCGGGGGTGACGATCACGCGCTTGGTGATCGGGCTCGCGCACATCGGATCGGGCGCCATGTTGCGCGCCGCCGCGAGCAGCGAGTCGACGACATCGGGGCAGCCGTCATCGCAGCGATAGAGCAGGACGATGCCGCCGTGCTCGGCGTTGTGCACGTAGTAGCCGCGGTCGAGCGCCTGGTACTGGCGATCCCACGCTGCCCAGATCGGGTAGTGCGGACCGCTCGTCGGCGGATTGTTCGTCCACTCGATCGCCGTGCCGGGCTCGACGTGCGCTCCGGAGGTGTCGTGCTCGACCGTCAGCATGCCGTTGCACGGACTGACGGTCATCGGCTCGTCCGTGACCGGGGGGTCGGTGCAGCCGGCCGCGACGACGGTGACGAGGAGCAGGATCGGTACGCGCATGCGCGCCGGGTTATAGCGCGGGCTTGGCGATTCGCCGCGCCGGCTTCGGCAGCTGCGGCAGCCGCGAGCCGCGCCGGGTGGCTCCGGCGCCCGGCCGAGGAACCCTCAGCGCACCGGTGCACGCGGCTGCACCGGGTGCACCGCGGCGCAAGTCCGCGTCCGCGCTCGCGGCTGGCGAGGCATGGCACTTGCTCGTCAGGCCCGCGTGCTGACGCCAGGACGCGATTACCTGTTCTTCGAGAGGGTCGAGTGCACGCAGCAATCGCTGATCACCACGATGACCCGCGGCGCGGCCGTGATCACGCCGAACCTGATCGTGGTGATCCCGCGCGAGTCGACCGGCAGCCTGGTCGTCGCGACGGTCGCGACCCGCCACGGCGGCGACGCACTGCGCTTCACGAGGGCGCTGCTCGACGACCCCGCGGTCGATCCGGGCAAGCTCGAGAACGGCCTGTTGTCGATGTTCGCGGGCTCGCACACGCGCTGGGTGTTCCCGCTGGCCGAGCTCGAGACGTGCAAGGTGACGACCGGCTTCTTCGGGATGATCACGCTCAAGATGCCGCGCGAGTCGGTGCGCCGGATCGTGATCCGCGACAAGGGCGGCAAGCCGGCCGCGAAGGCGTTCCTCGACGCGTTCGTGGTCCAGCGCGCGGCGAGCTAGCTCAGTAGGTGACGCCGATCGTCGCGGCGAGACCGACCGAGCGATCGGTCGCCTTCGACACGGCGCGGGTGACCGACATCGAGCCCGGCTGCTTGGTGAACGACAGCCCGATCTGGTCGAGCTCGGCGGCGATCTGCAGCGCGGCGTGCTTGCCGATCATGATCTGCGCGCCGCCGCGCAGGTCGAACGCGAGGATCTTCGCGGAGCCGTAGCTCGCCGCTTCCTGGATCGGCCCGCTGTTCAGCATGAGCGGCAGATCGAAGGACGCGAACGCGCCGATCGTCGGCGTCGCCGCGACGCGCAGGCTCGCGCCGGGCGCGATCGCCGTGTACTCGACGTCGGGCATGTCGAGCTGGTCGGCGGTCATCAGCTTCGACCGATCGGCGATGTAGTAACGCCGCCAGTAGCTGATGCCGAGCGCGAGCGAGTGCTGGCCGAACACGAACCGGTAGCGCGCGCCGAGCGCGTAGTGGCCGTTCTTGATCGGCGCGGTGACCGTGGTGCCGGGCACCGCGATGCCGAGCCCGAACGAGCGGTCGATCACCGCGCTGACGCCGAAGCCCGCCGCCGCGCCCTTCAGCGTCGAGAACGCGGCGGGGTAGACCTCGGCCTCGATCCGTCCCGCGGCGGCCGCGGTGCCGACCGGTGGCGGCCGGTTCATGCCCGTCCCCTGGTAGGTCAGCGTTCGCCGGGCGAGCGAGGCGCCAACGTCGAGCCACAGCGCGGCCTGCGTGAGCACGTGCCGGCGCCCCCGCTTGCCACGGCGGCCGTCGCGATCGTCGTCGTCATCGCGGTCACGGCGGTCATCGTCGTCGCGATCGGCGCGTCGGTCGTCGTCATCGCGGTCGCGGTCGCGCCGGTCGTCGTCGTCGCGATCGCGCTTGCCGCGCCGGTCGTCATCGTCGCGATCGCGCTTCGCGCGCCGGTCGTCGTCATCACCACGACGGCGTTTATCGTCGTCACCACGGCGGCGTTTGTCGTCATCGTCGCGATCGCGCCTCGCGCGTCGGTCGTCGTCGTCTCGCCGCCTGTCGTCGCCGCGATCGCGCTTGCTGCGTCGGTCGTCGTCGCCTCGCCGCTTGTCGTCGTCGCGATCGCGCCTGGCGCGCCGGTCGTCGTCATCACGCCGCCGCCGCTCGTCGTCGTCGCGTCGACGCTTCTCCTCGTCGTCCCGTCGGCGGCGGGCCTCCTCGTCCCGCTTGCGGTCCTCGTCCCGCTTGCGCTCCTCGTCCCGCTTGCGCTCCTCGTCCCGCTTGCGCTCCTCGTCGCGCTTGCGGTCCTCGTCGCGCTTCGCGCGCAGATCATCCTCGTCCTCGTCGTCATCGCCGCCGCTGCCGCTCATCGCGTCCTCGATCCGGCGCGGCATGCGGGCGGCGAGCTCTCGGCGCAGGTCCTTGGCCGCCCGGAACGTGGCCTCGAGCGTCGGCCGGTCCTTGTTCTTGCCGGCGAACGTCAGCGAAAGGCGGCGCTTGCGCCCGTCGCGCTCGACGCTGCCGTAGATCACGACGTCGGCGTCGAGCTTCTTGCGCAGCTTGCGAATCGTCTTGGCGCTCAGCACCGACACACCGAGGCTCCTCATCGCGCTCTCGACGCGGCGAGGGCCGAGCACCTTCGCGTGACCACCCGCGGCATCGGTGACGACCTCGGCGATCTTGCCGCCGCCGTCATCATCGAGCGGCGCGACGGCGACCGTGGGCTCCGCGAGCGCCAGCCGCGGGATCGCGACGAGCAACAGCAGGAGCGACCACCGCATCCCCCCGAGGATAGCGCGGGTCGGCACCGACCGAGTACCCTGCGATCAGTTGATAGACCCTGCCACGGGGCATGATCGGTGACCCCGGGCACGCTACGGTTGCCTGGATGCGTCGCCTGGTCGTCGTGCTCGGTCTGTTGCAGGCGGCGAACGCGGCCGCCGACGCGACCGTGACGGTCACGCTGAACCAGCAAGGCGAGGATCTCGCAGCCGAGATCGGGCTCTCCGTGCCGGAGCTGATCGCGAGCGCCGAGGCCCGCATCGACGAGCTGTATCGCGTCTCGCGCATCGACGGGCTGCTGCGCGCGTTCGCGAACACGGCGGCGTTCGCGCAGCGCGGCCTGGGCGCCGACTACGATGTCGAGACCGGCGACATCTTCCTCGGCATCGCCGGTGCCGGCGTCCACGGCGACGTCGCGATCGGCACGACGAACGAGCTGCTCGGCGGCTCGATCGTCAACTTCTCGGTGCTCGCCGGCGCGAACCTCGGCCGCTGGCATCTGCCGCGCTGGACCGCGTTTGCCAGCGGGTTCTACGAGGCGACCACGATCCACGGCCTCGAGGGACACCTGCTGACACTCGGCGGCCACGTGCAGGTCCAGCTCGTGCGCGCCGCGCAGCCGTCGCGTGCGCGGTGGACCGGTGTGGCGGTCACGGCGGGCCTCGAGGTCGCGCGCTGGACCGTCGGTACGGCGAGCTCGATCGAGAGCCACTTCGTCGTCGAGGGCTCGGAGGACCGCAGCTCGATCCACATGAGCTCGACCGGCACGCTCGACATGCTGACGTCGACGTACAGCGTCCCCGTCGAGGTCACCACCGGCGTGCGCCTGCTCGACGTGCTCGCGCTCTACACCGGAGCCGGCTTCGCCCTGACCGGCGGCGAGAGCACGATCCGCGCGCAGCTCGAGAGCGATCTCACGATCAACGCCAACCACATCCCGGTCGGCACCGCGACGATCACCGGCTCGGGCGAGAACACGCCGAGCGCCGCGACGGTGCACGCGCTCGCCGGCATCGCGATCCACACGCGCCACGCGCGCGTGTTCCTGCAGGGTGCGTTCGCGCCGGGCGAGCTCTCGGTCGCGCTCGGCCTGCGCATCGTGCCGTGACGACTACTCGCTGGCGTCGTCCTCGAGCTCGTTGCGGCGGATGCCGTACTTCGACATCAGCGTGCGCAGGTGCTTGCGCGAGAGGCCCGACTGGCGGCTCGCCGCCGACACGTTCATCGCCGACTCGGTGAGGCAGCGCGTGAGGTACGCGCGCTCGAACTCGGCGAGCAAGAACTCCTTGAGCTCGTGAAACGGGCGGTCGAGGCGCACCGACAGACCGAGGCATGGCGCCTCGGCGTCCGGGGGGGACTCGGCCTGATCGGCGATCTCGGGCGGGGTGGTACCAAGCCGGGAACGAAACAGTTCTTCCATGAGCGGCTCCTTGCTCTGTCTAGTGGGGCGGCCCGCCCAGCGGGTTGCCGAAATCGTCCGCCGCCGCGCGGGGGCCGCGCATGTCCGCAGAACACAAGGAGTAATGATCCACCGCGGGGCGCGCCGAGCGGTTATGCTCGCGGCCATGCGGCGCCTGGTTGTCCTCGCGATCCTGGGTGCGGCATCGGCAGCAGATGCCGGTGTCGTGGATGTGTCCACACCGGCGGAGCTGACCGCCGCGATCGAGAGTGCCGCTCCCGGCGACGAGATCGTGCTGGCCGATGGCACCTACGCGCTGACCGGCGCGACGTGCTCGGCCGTGGGCACCGCCGCCGAGCCGATCGTCGTGCGCGCGGCGAACCCGCTCGGCGCGAAGATCGAATTCGACGGCCTCGAGGGCTTCAAGGTGACCGGCGCACACTGGCACTTCGAGGACCTCGACGTCCGCGGCGTGTGCGCGAACGACTCCGACTGCGAGCACGCATTCCACGTGATGGGCGCGGCCGACGGGTTCGTGCTGCGCGGCTCGCGGGTCGCCGACTTCAACGCGCAGCTCAAGGTCAACGCGAGCAAGATCGGCGACACGTACGTGATGCCGAACAACGGCCTCGTCGAGTACAACGACGTCGGCGACACGCGCGGTCGCGACACGGGGAACCCGGTCACCAAGCTCAACATCGACACCGGCAACGACTGGATCGTGCGCGGCAATTACCTGCACGACGCCTACAAGCTCGGCGGCGACGGCATCAGCTACGCCGCGTTCATGAAGAGCGGCGGCGCGCGCGGCCTGTTCGAGCGCAACCTCGTCGTGTGCGCGAAGGACACGACCGGCGGCACGCGCATCGGCCTCTCGTTCGGCGGTGGTGGCACCGCGCCGCAGTTCTGCGCGCCCGCCTACGACGCGAACACGCCGTGCAGCGTCGAGCACGAGGGCGGCACGATGCGCAACAACATCATCGCGAGCTGCAGCGACGTCGGCATCTACCTCAACAAGGGCCACGACTCGCATATCCTGTTCAACACGCTGATCGCGACGAGTGGCGTCGATTTCCGGTTCGCCACGACGAGTGGCGAGGCCGTCGGCAACCTGCTCGGCAGCGTGATCCGCACGCGCGACGGCGGCACGATGACCGAGACCGGCAACCAGATGAACGTCGACCTCGCGCAGTTCGACGGGTGCCATCG
>DAIRFU010000409.1:0-6537 GCA_036794935.1 Kofleriaceae bacterium
AGCGTCTGCCAGGCTGTACGGATTAAATCCCAACGATTCGGGCTAAATGGACATCACTGAGCGTAGTGGCCCCAAGATCCAGTTACTCTGGGTAGTCGTCACTTAAAGTAAGGATCGGACCTGCTAGGATTCGAGCAGGACACGGAAAGCCCGGCGCCTGCGTCAACAGGCCCGGGATCGGCCGACTTTCAGGGAGTCGACATGAGGAAGCTTAGTGACAAGGTTTACGTGATCGGCAATCGTGGCGTGCCGACCGTAAAGATCGGGATAGCCGTGGATGTCGAGCGCAGACTTGCCGAGATCGCTAACGGGTGGTGCCCGTGGAGAATCGACCGCTCAGCGCTGATCGCCTTACGGGTGTACGAGACCTCCGCGGCGAGGCGTATGGAGACCGCGCTGCACGCGGCCTTTGCCCCGCTGCGGCTGCGTCGCCTTCCCGGTGACGGCACCCCGGTCGAATGGTTCCGATTCGGTGCCGGCGCGCCATTCTTGATTGACGGCCGGGTAGCTCAGTTGCGTGAAGACGGGTGGGTTTAGCTATGGCGCTAGCCGGCGCGAAGCCAAAGCAGGACCGTTCGCAGGTCCGCCATCGCAACCCCGTGGCGGACTGGACGGAGGTGGACAACGTCCCCTTCGAGGGTGGCCCTGGCCTCCCCTCTCGCGGCGAGACGAGTGAGGTCGACTGGGCCGCCGCGGGCGTTGTGCCGGGTGACGGCTGGCCGCCGCAGACCGAGCGGTGGTGGGCCGTCGTACGGCGTATGCCGCACGCGGCCCTGTGGACCGAGGGCGACTGGGAATTTGCGCGGTCAACCGCCGAGGTGCACGCGCGCACCTTCGAGAGCTGGCGAGGCTACACGGGCGCCGAGCTGCGCCAGCGGGAGAAGCTCATGGGTCTCTACGCCGACGCGCGTCGCGACCTGCGGATCCGCTACGTCGAGCCGAAGGGTGACGAGGACCGCGCAGCCGAAGGCGCGGCTAACGTCGTGCAGATGAACGAATACCGGGCCCTGTGATGGGTGCCGCCTACATGCTCCAGAATCGCAAGCTGCCGCAGCAGCAGGGCGGCGCCCGCGTGGTCTACGCGTGGCCGATGGACGTCATCGAGGCGTTCTGCTCGTCCGGCGATATCGCCTTCACGGACACCGCGCACCGCGTCATCGTGGCCGGCACGGAACGCTGCGCCTTGCACTGTATGGCCGACGACCCGTGCCCGCAGGGCTTCCGCATGCCGCCAGAATGCCCCCACGAGCGCCTCGACCCGGCGGCCGACCCCGAGCGCCCCCGCTGCTCGATCTGCGGGCTCACGGGCGAGGACCAGACCGCGCGGCGCCTGCGCAAGATGACCGCAAGCCCCGCCATCGGCCCGCTCGAGGGCGACGAGGCGTATACGGAGGAGGTGATCGAGTCGTGAACCGCGACATCGAGCCGTACGAGCGCGCCGTGGGCGACGCCGTCAAGCAGCTCGCCGAAGAGGCGGGCGTGCCGGCCGAGTTGCTCGCCGACGTCCCGGGCTCGTCGGCCGAGGCGTTCCACCCGTCGAAGCCGACGCTTCCGAAGCCACCGCCGGCCGGCATTCAGCCCGGCCCGAAGTGGGACTCGCTCTCGCGCGCCGAGCGGCGGCAGCTCGCCCGCCACCATCGAAAGGTCACGGGAGGGTGACCTCGGCGGTCCTCGACCGCCCGGGGGCCGCCGATCTCATGCTCCCCGGGTACCGGATCGACCCGTGGTACGGGACTACGGCATGGGTCACGCTGCCGTGGCCGAGCGACGATGAGATCAAGCAACTCCTGATCACCCATTCGCTCGGCCCCGGGGTCATCGACTGGGCCGAGGGCCGCCGGCCGGACATCGGCCCCGGGCTGATCGACTACCAGACCGGGGCGCCGTGGCGGTACACGGACGGACAAAAACGATTCATCATCCTGTGGTACGCCTTCGACCCCGATAACGGGCGATTCCTCTATCGCCGCGGGGCGAAGCGCGGCGCCAAGGGCACGGGCAAGGACCCCTTTGGCGCGAGCATGTGCGACGCCGAGCTCGTCGGCCCGACGCAGCTCGTCTACGACGACGAGGCCGAACAGTGGACAGGCGTTCCGCACGCCATGCCGCTCGTCCAGATCGCGAGCAACTCGGAGGCCCAGAGCAAAGACGTGCTGGTCATCGCCAACGCGATGTTCAGCCGCGACGCCCGCGCCCACTACGGTCTCGAGTGCGGCAAGACGCAGACCTTCATCAAGGGCTCGGGCGGGCGGCTCGAAGTACTCACGGCCTCGGAGATGACGGCCGAGGGCGACCCAGCGACGTTCATCTTCCTGAACGAGACGCACCACATGACCGAGAGCAACGGCGGTCATCGCGTCGCGAAGGTCGCGCGGCGCAATGTCGGCAAGTCGCCGAAGTGGCTACAGGCCCGCACCCTCGACGGGACGAACGCGCACGCGCAAGGCCAGGACTCGATCGCCGAGCGCACCTTCGAGGCGTGGCAAAAACAGGTCACGGGGCACGCCGAGAACCCGCTCATCCCGGTCGACATCCTGTACGACAGCATCGAGGCCCCGCCCGACACGAACATCTTCGAGCCCAGCAGCCTCAAGGCGGGCCTGCGCGCGGCGTACGCCGATGCTCACTGGGCCGACCTCGAGAGGCTGTTCGGCGAGGTGCTCGACCCCGAGTTGCCGCCGGCTGACGCCATCCGCTACTACCTGAACGGGCTCGGCGCGGCCGAGGACGCATGGGTGGACCCGCGCAAGCTCGGCGCCCTCGTCCGGTCGAAGATCGTCATCGCCACCAAAGAGCAGATCGCGATGTTCCTCGACTGCTCGAAGAGCGGGGACGCCACGGGCATCGTCGGCTGCCGCCTGCGCGACGGTCATGTCTTCAAGCTCGGCGTGTGGGCGCCGCCCCGCGGTAAGGCGGGCGAAGGCTGGCTGGCCCCGCGCGACCTCGTGGACGACGTCGTCCGGCACGCCTTCGGCTACTACACCGTGGCATGGTTCGGCGTCGACCCGAGCCCCGCCAAGGACGACGAGACCGAGTCGCTCTACTGGATGCCGCTCATCGACGCTTGGCACCGCGACTTTCATCGCAAGCTCAAGGTCTGGGCCACCCCGGGCGCCCGCATCGGCAACGCCGTCCTCTTCGACATGCGGATCAAGACCTCGGGCGGTATCGCGCGCAACCAGCTCTTCACACAGGCGGCCATGCAGACCGTCGAGGACATCGAAGAGCTCGGTGAGAGCGCTTTCACGTGGGACGGCGACGGCGTGCTCTACTCGCATTTCACGAACGCGAAGCGGCGGCCGAACCCGTGGGGCGTCAGCCTCGGCAAGGTGACGAGGGACTCTAAGAAACACGTCGACCTCGCCGTCTGCGCGGTAGGTGCGCGGATGGGCCGTAGGATCGTGCTCAACAGCGGGAAGGTCCGCGTCCGCCGTGAAGGCACAGGTAGCGGGAAGGCGGTCTTTTAGTGCTCACCGAAGACGATGCGATCGCGGCGGCGCACCACCTGCGGGGCACTCTCGACACCGAGCGGAACGATCTCGACGTCCTGCGCCGCTACGCGACCGGGCAGCAGGCGCTACCGCTGGTCGTCCCGCGCGACGCCCCCGCCGAGGTTCGCGAGCTGGCCCGGGTCTCGCGGATCAACCTCATCGCGATCGTGCTCAACTCGCTCGTGCAGTCCCTCTACGTCGACAACATCCGGGTGACCGACACGGCCGGCCCGACCGCGGACCCCGGCGCTCCGCCGGCTGAGCCGTCCGACGACGATCCCGATGCGGCGATCCGGCCGATCTGGCAGGCCTGGCAGCGTAACCGTCTCGACAAGGGGCAGGCGGCCCTCTATCGCGCGGTCTTCCAGTACGGGTGGGGATACAACGTCATCACGCCCGGCACGCCGACGCCCGTAGTGCGCGCGGTCTCCCCCCGGCGCTTCACCGCGCTGTACGACGACGACAGCCCCGACTTCCCGGTTATGGCCCTCGAATGGCGCAAGGGGCGGGGTAACTTTTACCGCCTGTACGCGGTCGACGACGAGGGCGACGTGGGCGTCTACACGCTCGGATACGACCCTGCAAAGAAGCGGTTTGCCGAGCTCAAGCGCGCCACGATCGAGCAGATCGACTACGTGCCCGTGGTCAAATACGTGCCGTACGAGGATCTCGACACCGACGACGAGCCCGACCCGATTCGGGCTACGGGCTCGGCGCAGAACGCCACCACGGCCGTCCTCACGGCGGGCGAGGTCGCCCCGCTGATGACCTTGCAGGACCAGACCGACGTGTCGAGCTTCGCACTCAAGAGCGCAGAGTGGTACGGCGCCTTCCGGCAGCGGTGGATCAAGGGCTGGACCCCCGAAAACCGCACGATGAAGATGCGCGCCGCCGCCTCGCAGCTCTGGACCTTCGAAGAGCACCCGGACGATGTCGAGCTCGGCGAGTTCAACCAGACCGAGCTGTCGGGCTTCATCGCCTCCCGCGAGACGGTCCTCAAGTACGCCGCGACGCTCTCCGAAACCCCCGTGCACGAGCTGATCGGCGAGCTTGTGAACCTCTCCGCCGAGGCGCTTGCGGCAGCCGAGGCCGGCCGGGACCGGAAGATCGAGCTCGCCAAGACCTCGCTCGGCGAGTCGCACGAGCAGTCCTCGCAGGTGATCGGTGATCTTATGGGCATCGACGTGCCCGATGACATCGAGGTCGTGTGGCGGGACACGAGCGCCCGCGCCTTCGGTGCCATCATCGACGGGCTCGGCAAGGTCGCCCAGATGCTCAACGTTCCGCCCGAGATGTTGTGGGACCGGATCCCGGGCGTCACCCGGCAGGACGTCGAGCGGTGGAAGGCCCGCGCCAAGGAAGGCGACTCGATCGGCCAGCTCACCAACCTGCTCAACGCGCAGGCGTCGCCTGACGCGGCCGCCGATCCGTCGCCTCCCGCCGGTGAGACGCGACGGCAATCCGGCCTCATCCTGCCGCGGGGGGCGTCCGCGTAATGGCGCTCACGGCCGCCGGCGCCGCTCTGACGCGAGCCAATACAGCGGCGCAGCTCGCCGCCCGGGCGGGCTCGCTGCAAGGGCTGCTGCGCCTGTGGTCGATCGTCGACATCGAGAATCTGCCGGGCACGATCGGTACGTTCGCGCAGGCGGCGGCCCTGCTGGCGGGGGAAGGCTTCGACGAGTCGGCCGCTGCCGCCGCCAACTACTACGGCCTCTTCCGGCGGGTCGAGGGCGTCGGCGCGCTCGCCGTTCCCCGGGCCGCCCGGCCGGCCGCCGAGTTCATGGCGGGGCAGCTGCGCGGCGCCGCGCTCAAGGGCATCATCGACGCCCGCAAGGCGGGCATGAGTCTCGTGGGCGCCAAGTCGCAGGGGCTCATACGGGTGGCGGGTGAGCTGACCAAGCTCGTGCTCTCGGGTGGCCGCATGACCATCACCGGCGCCGTTGACCGCGACCCACGCGCGCTCGGGTGGGCGCGTGCTACGAGCGGCGACCCCTGCACGTTCTGCCGCATGCTGGCCAGCCGTGGGCCTGTTTACAAGTCGGAGAAATCGGCCGATTTCGAGGCCCATGACCACGACGCGTGCATGCCCGAGGCGGTCTTCCGGGGCAACCCGGCGAACGTCGGCGTGGTCAAGCAATCGGAGGATTACCTCGGTGAGTATCGCCGCGCGCAGGAATGGGCCCGTTCATCTGGCACAATGTCGTCAGGCACGTCAAACGACAGCCTGAACAATTACCGGCGATGGCTTGACAACGGTCAACCCGAGCCGGGGGCAAGTGACGGAGGATCTCCGGAGTGACGCAGCCAGCGAACGACGACGACAACAAGGTTGAGCCGACTTTCACCCGGGCGCAGATGGCCAAGATGGTCAACGCACAGGTCAGGGAAAAGCTGGCGGCCGAGTTGGAGAAATACGGCGATCTCGACGAATTGCGAGCGAGGGCGGCCGAGGCCGACAAGAGCGCTTCGCAGCTCGACCGGATCGAGCAGCAGCTCAAGGCGTCCGAAGAGCGGGCGGCGAAGGCGGAGCGGAGTGAGCTCGTGCGGCGCGTAGCCGACGAGCTCGGGATCTCGGTCCGCATGGCCGGCAAGCTCGAGGGCAAGACATTCGACGAGCTGTTGTCGGACGGCAAGGAAACGATGGAAGACCTCGGCATCGAGCCGAAGTCGAAGTCGAAGGCCACGACGAAGACCGGTAAGGGGGAGGCCGACGCGGACGACGCGACCGACACGGACGATGACGACGCGCAGGACGCCGAGCCGAAGCAAACGCCACCCACCCGGCAGACCGCTCCCGCTCGCACCGCGCGACCGCGCGAGACCCTTCGCAGCGGCGCCGCCCGTACGGCCACCGAGCCCGAAGAGACCAACCCGCTCAAGCTCGTCGAGAACATTCCTCGGCGATAACTACGAGGCGGTACGGCCGATCCGTCCGCTAGAGAAAGGTAGGACAAGGTGGCTAACACCTTCCTCAAGCCGACCAAGATCGCCGCGACCGCCATCGGCCTGCTCTATCGCGAGCTGGTCGTCGCCCGCACCGTCTGGA
>DAIRFU010000410.1:0-6178 GCA_036794935.1 Kofleriaceae bacterium
GGCACGCCGAACGACGTCAAGGTCGCCGGCATCGAGCACAAGATGGGCATCAAGGCGTCGTCGACGGCGCAGCTCGTGTTCGGCGAGGACGGCAACTGCATCGGCGAGCTCGTCGGCACCGTGGAGCAGAAGGGCATGTCCCAGATGTTCCACCTGATGAACTACGCGCGCATCGGCGTCGGCATCCAGAGCCTCGCGCTCGCGTCGAGCGCCTACCTGAACGCGCTCGACTACGCCAAGGATCGCAAGCAGGGCAGCTCGATCAAGCAGTGGAAGGACGCCACCGCGCCGCGCGTGCCGATCATCGAGCACGCCGACATCCGCCGCATGCTGCTCGACATGAAGTCGCGCGTCGAGGGCATCCGCGCGCTCGCGGTCAAGCTCACGATGCACATCGACCGCGTCAACGCGCTCGAGAAGACGAATGGCGACAAGACCCAGATCGAGTACCACCAGGGCCAGGTCGACCTGCTCGTCCCGCTGGTCAAGGCCTACGGCAGCGACCAGGTATTCCAGATCTGCGCGACCGCGATCCAGGTCTACGGCGGCGCCGGCTTCCTCAAGGACTGGCCCGTCGAGCAGTACTGCCGCGACTCGAAGATCTTCTCGATCTACGAGGGCACGAACCACATCCAGGCGATGGACCTCGTCGGCCGCAAGCTGATGCAGCGCGGCGGCGCGAACGTGCAGCAGTTCGCGAAGGACGTCGCCGCGTTCGTCACCGAGCACAAGAGCCACGGCTCGCTCAAGGATGCCGTCGCCGTGCTCGGCCAGGCGATGGAGGCGATGACCGCGACCGGCGGCAAGTTCATGCAGTGGTTCGGCGGTGGCAAGCTCGAGATGGTGCCCTCGGTCGCGAACCGCTTCCTCGAGATGATGTCCGAGACGACGGTCGGCTGGCTGCTCCTCGATCAGGCCGTGATCGCCGAGGCCGCGGCGGCGAAGCTGCCCGCCGATCACCCCGACAAGGCGTTCTACGCCGGCAAGCTCTACGCCGCGCAGTACTTCGCGTTCAACGTGCTGCCCGGCGTCGTCGCCAAGGCGCAGCTGATCGCGCGCGAGGATCGCTCCGCCGTCGACATCCCGGTCGACGCGTTCGTGTAGGCCGCGGCTACTCGGCCGCGGTCGCGAGGGTCGAGTAGCCCTTCGGCGGGATCAGCGTCGCGAGCTGGTCGAACGACAGCCAGTACAGGTGCTGACTGAACGCGGCGGAGTCGGCGACGTAGACGCTGCGCTCGTCGCGGTCGTACCCGATCACGGCGAAGTAGTGATAGATGGTCTGGTCCGGGTAGCCGGGCGGGTGGTTGCTCGGCGGCGCGACGATGTTCGCGACGACGGCGTAGCCGCTGTCGATGCTGTACGTGACGTCGGTCCACAGCGTGTCGCGCTGCGCCTGCGTCGGTGGATCGCTGGGCATCTCGACGGTGCGATAGCGCCCCGCGCCGAGGTAGTCGTTCAGCACCGTGGTGACCTGGCCGATGTAGTCGGTGCCGTTCGTCGTGGTCGGCAGCTCGGCGGCGAGCGTCGCCTGGCTCGGCGGCGCGATCCGCGCCGACAGCGCGTGGCGGGTCGCCGCCGGCCCGCACCAGTAGCCGGTCTCCTGGACCTGGAAGTCGACCTCGAGGACGCGCTGCGCGGGTTGCGGTGCCGCATCGATCTCGACGAGCGCGTCGACGTCTGCGCCGGTCCCCGCATCGGGACCTTCGGCGCCGGTGCCCTCGTCGGAGGTCCCGCAGGCGGCGAGCGCGACGACCAGCAGCGAGACCCGCAGGCGCAGAGCATTCCTCATCGCGCGGCGTGCTGCACCGGTCGCGCCAGGATCAGCGCGAGTGATCTCGCGACGATGCGGGCTCGTTGCAACCTGCCGTGTGCAACCGGCCGGCTTGCACTCACGGGTACATGGGCGGCTGGCCGGGATACGGCTGCGGTGGCATCGGCGACGGGGCGGGCGCGGGTGGCGGTGGTGCGCACGCGGCGAGCTCGGTTGCGCAGCGCTCGTCGGTGCAGGCCTGGTCGCTGCAGCCGTGCTGCGCGCTGCAGTAGGTGACGGCACGGGCGAGCTCGACCTGGCGCGGCTGGCCGTGCTGGTCGCAGAGCAGCATGCACTCCTCGGTCAGCGGCTCGCAGCGCGCGTAGCACGCGAGCGTGGCCTCGCAGTCCACCGGAGCGTTCGGGTCGGGCGGCATCGTGAAGTAGCTCGGCTGCAGCGGCTGCCTGGGCTGACAGCCGGCGAGGAGCACGAGGAGCACGACGGGCACGACGAGGCGGGACACGCGGTGGGGCCTACAGTGCGCGAATCGCGCAGGGGTTTGAAGCTGGAATCGTCGGCAACCGGCCTAGCCTGTCGCGTCCATGCTCGCGAGATCACTGAGCGCAGATCTGGCGCCGATGTTGCGCATGGCCGTCCGTCATGCGGACACTGCCGGCCACTCGACTTGCCATTCCCTGCTTGCTGTTGCTCGGATGCAGCGGCGACCTCGAGGTCAAGCCCCTCTACAACCCGGCGAACGGCCGCGTCGTGGTCCAGACCAACCAGGACATCAGCGACAAGCAGCTCTACGTGCGGGTCCGCCGCGGCAGCTTCGGCACGCTCGACTGCAAGCAGATGGCGACCAGCCTCGAGCAGGTCGCGGACGCCTCGGGCGACCGCATCGACGGTCCGTTCGTCGATCCCGCGCTGACCAAGCCATTCTACGACGGCCCCGAGTGGATGAACCCGACGGCCGAGATGATCGATCAGGCCAAGCTCGGCACCGACTCGATCATCGACCTCTGCCTGATGGACGGCAGCGACGTGGTGGTCCAGATGGAGCGCGATCTGTTCCGCGCCTGGGACGACGCGCGCAAGCAGGGCCTCGGCGGCAAGGCGGACGACGACACGACCGGCGAGCAGCGCATCAACAGCCCGGTCGCGTACGGCGAGCGCTGCGTCGGCGAGCTCGGCGAGATCCCGTTCTTCGAGAAGACCGGCGACGGCGAGTACACGACGTACGACTGCCTCGACTCGACCGAGATCCCGCTGACCGTCACGCAGTCCGACGGCACGGTCGAGAAGCCGCGCGAGGGCACGGTCAGCCAGTGCGATAACCCGCAGTACATCTACAGCCTGTGCGAGGCCGGCCCGCGCGTCGCGACGCGCACGAACGAGCAGGGCACGCGGTGGACGCTGCTCTGCCGCAAGAGCATCGGCGGCTACGCGTCGAACAAGTACAACGACATCGCGATGATCGGGCACAACCCGTTCACCGGCAAGACGTGCTTCTTCCAGAACGCGCTCTACTCGAAGACGGACGGCGGCAAGATCCCGCACCCGGCCGACAAGGAGAAGTCGCAGAACCTGTGGAGCGGCGTGCACGGCGGCCTCGGCTCGGGCATCGAGTGCTCGCAGTGCCACGACGCCGACCCGTTCATCCACTCGCCGTGGATCGACGGCGCGAAGGACGCGCAGGGTCGCCCGGTGGTGCCGAAGATGGGGATCGATGCCGACTTCGCGCTCGGCGCGAATGACATGCCGTACTCGCTCGTCAACGCGAAGGGCCAGGGCTGGCAGTACGAGAAGCAGATCGTGTCGCCGGAGGCGAACGCGTGCCTCAAGTGCCACCGCATGGGAAGTGGCCGCTGGACCGAGAGCTGGATCTCGCGCCTTGGCGGGACCGACTCGTCGTGGACGAACCTGACGACGGCCGCGTACAACGTGCCGGCGCACAAGTACTGGATGCCGACCGACCAGGTGTTCGATACCGAGACGCAGTGGAGCGAGTCGCCGTTCGCGGCCGCGCTGTCGTTCATCCAGAGCTGCGGCGACAACCCGTCGAACCCGGCGTGCATCTGGAAGGAGATCCCGACGAAGCTCGCCGGTGACGACGCGGGCGGCGCGCTGCGCAACCCGGTGTCCTTGCCCGATGACGAGCTCGCGAAGCAGGCGACCACGCTGCTCGGCATGAACAAGAACGCGCCGTCGCAGGTGTGCGCCGAGTGCCACGCGCCGAACCAGACGACGCTGCGCGACTGGCAGGAGCGGACCGACACCGCGATGGCGACGTGCCTCAAGAACACGACCGACGGCGGCGTCGCGACGACCGAGAAGTTCGAGGACGTCTCGATCGACAAGGACGACTTCAAGACCTGGGGCCCGTTCGAGGTCGCGCTCGGCGCCAAGATCGAGGTCAAGATGACCGGCACCGGCGACGCCGACCTCTATGTCAAGCGCAACGCCGAGCCGACGCTCGAGTCGTACGACTGCCGTCCGTTCAGCCGCGAGCCGAACGAGCAGTGCCTCGGCACGCAGTACAACGCGAACGGCCCCGCGAAGTTCTACATCGGCGCGAACGGCTTCGCGGAGAGCTCGAAGATCACGATCACGGTCACCTACGGCAAGCCGGGCCCGAACACGCCGGACCCGAAGGCGATCGTCGACTGCATCAAGCTCGAGCCGGGCCGCGCGGACTCGCCGTTCGTGCCGGGCAAGGTCGGCATCTACGCCGCCGCCGCGCACCTGGGCTTCTTCCAGGCGGTCTTCAAGGCGGCGTACCCCGCCGACGAGGGCGACAACAACGACGACACGTGGGCGCTCGAGTACGGCAAGTTCAAGAACCGCGCGTCGATGCCGAAGGGCAACCACCCGCGGCTCACGCAGGACGAGATCGACATCGTCGGCGAGTGGTTCGCGCGCGGTCTGCCGCGGATGGCCACGTACATCGCGCCGGATACCGGCCCGACGTCGTGCACGCCGCTCATCTCGAGCGCGGTCAGCCAGCACGCGAGCACGATGGCGTCGCAGGGCTGGCAGGCGGTCAACCGCGACGCGAACCTGCGCATGTACGGCTGCGGCACGGCGACGAACCCGCGCCAGTGCCTGACCAGCGTGCCGGACGCGAACAGCAAGTCGTACGGCCAGGGCTGGGCGGCGACCGGCACGGTTCGCGTGCTCCGCGAGCTCGACTTCAACACGTACTACTGGATGCGTAGCTCGGCGGACGGCCGCTTCGTCGCGAACGGCGCGACCGGCGGTGACGGCGCGATGATCAGCGACCTGCAGACCGACAAGGACATCAACGTCAAGGCGGCGTACGACCCCGGCTTCTTCCCGGATAACCGCGGCTGGATGTTCCAGGGCACGCCGATCGGCTCGGGCTTCTGCACGACCGGCCTGCTCGTCCGCAACCCGGACCGGATCGACTTCTCCGAGGCCGAGTGCAGCCACGTCGAGGGCGTCAGCCTGTACCAGCACCTCGGCTCGGCGCTGGGCGGCGGCGACTACTTCGCGGTCAACAGCCAGTTCACGAGCGACAACCCGCACAGCGGTGTCACCCGCGATCCGAGCGCGGCCTTCGGCGCGAGTGCGCAGATGCGGTTCACCGCGATGATGTTCGACGGCACGCGGTACACCGGCAAGCCGACGGTCGCGCAGGATGCCCCGTACGAGGGCGACACGGTGCTGTCGCCGTCGACGACGCTCGTGATCAGCCGGTTCGGCAACGAGAACGGCCAGCTCGGCTACGTGCTGCGCCGCCTCGATGCGACGCCGACGGGCAGCTCGTACGCGGTGTCGACCCCGGAGATCGCCCGCTACTGTGTCAACGGCGCGAAGCCGTCGATCTCGTACGACGAGCGCTACTTCGTGACCCACCACTACGTCGGCCCGAACGACTGGCAGGACCTCGGGTTCTCCTCGGCACAGGACCCGACGTTCCAGGAGATGCTGCAGAAGGGCACCTCGAACATCATCCTCGTCGACATGGTGACGGGCACGCGCACGCGGGTCACGAACATGCATCCCGGCCAGTACGCCCTGTACCCGCACTGGCGCTCGGACGGGTGGATCTACTTCCTGGTGCGTGACGAGAACACGGACAAGGAATACGTCTCCGCGAGCGACGCGGCACTTCCCTGATAGGCTCGTGTGGTGCGCCTCGCGGCTGTCCTCCTGCTGCTCGCTGCCTGTGCAGACGAGGTCCCCGACAAGACCGCGATGTGCAAGCTCGCCAGCCAGGCGAGCGCCGCGACCGTGCAGGATCGCAAGATCATCGGCGCGGTCGCTCCGTATCAGGCGGACGAGGGGCTGGCCGCCCGCGACGAGGAGCTGCAGACCTCCATCGCGGCGCGCCGGCAGGCCGCGTGGAACGTGGTCGCGAAGGTGCTCGCACCGACGCCGCTCGCCGAGCCCGAGCTCGCGAAC
>DAIRFU010000410.1:6188-6521 GCA_036794935.1 Kofleriaceae bacterium
TGCCTGATGCCCGCCACCTCCTGGGCCCACCACAGCGGGAAGGTGTCGTTGTCCCCATAGGTAAAGAGCACCCCATACGGCGGCGCGGTGTTCAGGAGATCGTACGCGAAGTCGGCGGCCAGCCGAGCATCCCGGCGTGGCACACGTGGTTCGCGCGCGACGACTTCGATCGCGTGTTCAAGAAGCTGTACGGCGATCTCGGGCCCGAGGCTCGCGCGGCGCGCGCACCGCTCGACGCGGCGACGATCGACGCGGGGTTCGACTGGAACACGCACGCGCTCGACGAGCTGACGGCGGAGTGGCCGGAGCAGCGCTACCTCGACTATCTCGCGC
>DAIRFU010000035.1:0-4674 GCA_036794935.1 Kofleriaceae bacterium
GTGCTTCGCATCGAGAGCGGCGGCGAGCACGTGCGCCGGTGGTACCAGCCAGCCGACGCGCAGACCCGGCGCGATCGTCTTCGAGATCGTGCCGACGTGCCACACGCGATCGGGCGCGGCCGCGAGCCACAGCGGCGGTCGCGCGCCATCGAAGCGCAGCTCGGCGTACGCTTCGTCGACGATCAGCAGGCCCTCTCCGGGTGGCTCGTAGCACGCGACGCCCTGCGGGTTGGAGACGCCCGCGATCACGTAGCGAACGTCGCCACCCTGTTCGACCACGTGCGCGCCGGCGCGGCGAAACGCGTCGATGGCGGCGGGGTAGGTGGCATCGCCGACCCCGATCGTGCGTCCGGCGAACATCGCACCGGCGATCGCGAGCGCCTGCTGCGCACCCGCGGTGACGATCACGTGCTCGGGATCGACGGCGGCGCCGCGCGCGGTGAGCCGGCTCGCGATCCACGTCCGCAGGTGCAGCGCGCCCTCGGGCCAGCCGTACTGCAGCGCATCGTCGCCGGCCATGGTGACCTCGGCGAGGCTCCGCGCGAGCTCGCCGCGCGGCAACAGCTCCTCGGCCGGCAGCCCACCCGCGAGGCCGATCACGTCATCGCACGCGGCGGCTCGCTTCTGCAGCTCGACGACTCGCGGGTCCACACCCCGTCTGGCTTCAACGTCCGGGCCAGGCAGAGTGCGCGGTTTCGCTCACCGCGTGCGCGGGCGCCCGTGCGCTGATCGGCTCGCCGGTCACGAGCTCGAGCTCGTACGGATCGTGCGAGCACATGACGTGGACCTCGCGGCCGTGCTCGCGGACCAGTCCACGCAGCCGGTGCTGGTTCATGAGCCGCTGGCGGCGATCCTTCTCCATCATCCACTGATAGAAGCGCAGGCCCGGCGTGCAGCGCGGCCGCTCGAGGTCGAGCTCGTCATGGTCGAAGTACGCGTCGCCGGCGAGCAGCAGCCAGCCACCGTCCTCGCGCACGGCGACGCCGGCGTGACCGAGCGTGTGGCCGACGAGCGGAACGAGCAGGATCTCGCCGTCGAGGCCGCGCAGGTCGCGCACCGCCTCGAAGCCGAACCACGGCTCGCCACCGGCCTCGTAGGCGCGCCAGCGCGGGTACGACGACCACTGCTGCGGTCGGAAGCGCTGGCGGTCGAGCCACGACGTCTGGCGCACGGCATCCTCGCCCTCGTCGATCATCATGTGCACGGTCGCTTCGGGGAAGTCGTCGAGTCCGCCGGCGTGATCGAAGTCGAGGTGGGTGAGCACGATGTGGCGGATGTCGGTCGCCGCGAACCCGAGCCGCTCGATCTGACGCACCGCCGTCATGTCCTCGCGAAACTCGGGGTCGAGCAGCTCGAGGAAGAACGAGCTGAGCCGGCTCCGCGGATCGGCGACGTCGCGTAGCCCGTAGCCGGTGTCGACCAGGACGAGCTGGTTCGCGGTCTCGACGAGCAGGCAGTGACACGCGAGCCTGCCGCGCAGGCCGCTCGACCGGCCATCGATCAGGCGACCGCCGAGAGGGCACGACGAGATGCAGTTGAGGTGGTGCACGCGCATGGGCGTGTCGCCCAGCAAGACGCGTGCGCGCTCCCGCTACTGCGCGATGGCTGCGTGATCCTGGATCCGCGCCCACGACAGGGCCGCCACCTGGTCCGCGCCGGCGAGCGTGTGGATCATGAGGCCGGCGCCGCCCAGGGTCATCAGGTACTTGTCGACGACGATGCTGCGATCGATTCCGTACTGCTGGCGCATGCTCGGCCAGTTCGCCTTGTTGCAGTAGTACGCGCGGTTCGCGTTGTGTTGCTGCTCCAGCTGCGCGCAGGTCTGCGCCAGCATCTGGTCGGCGATCACGCGGTGATCGATGAAGCCGATCCGCTTGAAGCCGCGCTTGCGGTCGACGTGATACGCGATCAGGCCCTGGAACATCGCACCATTGCCGCTGTACTCGTAATACGGCAGCGCGAGCGTGCCCGTGACCGGATCGTACGTGAACGCGTGATGATCGTATTGCGCGGCCGAGTACGAGTACGTGCCCTTCGCCTCGAACGACTCGTGGAAGCGGCGCCGGGGGTGCGCCGGATCCGCGACGTCGAACACCTGCAGGTGGATGCCCTTGACCCGGCCGTTCTCGTCGGCGTCCTGGCCGATCGTGAGCAAGAGGTCGCCGCCCATCGGGTGGATGTAGCTCGAGAAGCCGTTGATCTTCAGCTCGCCGGCCACGCGCGGGTGCGTCGGGTCGCGCAGGTCGAGCGTGAACAGCGGGTCGGTCTGGCGAAACGTGACGAGGTAGCCCTTGTCGCCGAACATGCGGCCGGCGTAGATGCGCTCGCCCTTCGCGAGGCCGCGTAGTGCGCCGATCACGTCGAGCCGGCCGTCGCGCGGGCGGAGCACGAACACGTTGTTGCCGCCCTGCGTGCCGTCCCACGCCCAGTCGGTCGTCGCGATCCGCAGATCGCCGTTGTACTCGCTCATCGAGAACTCGTTGAGCACGTGACCCTCGACGCGGCCGGTCGCGACATAGCGCGGCTTGCCGCCGCGGTCGGCCAGCGAGAACTGGTGGACCTCGGTGTCGTAGGTCGCGTAGCCCCGCTGGTTCCAGCTGTAGTGGGGGGACGCGATGTACAGCGAATCGGTCGATGCGTAGACCGTCCCACCCGCCACCATCGCGCCCACCATGTCGGTGCGCTGCGAAGCGAGCGAGATCCGCGCGACCGCGGTGAGGCCGAGCTGCATGTTGCCGGGTGGCATGTAGAGCGAGTCGCAGGCGAGCGGCGTCTTGCGGTTACCGCTGTAGATCGCGGGCAACATCGCCTCGATGTCCTGCGCGGTCAGGCTCGCGAAGATCGCGCGGCGCAGCGTCGCCGCGAGGCGGCTCTGGATCTCCCACGGCCGCAGCGACCCCTGATCGGCGCGCGGGATCTTCGCCATCACCTGCTGTGCGGTCTGCATCAGCTTCTGCGGTGCCCGCAGGGATCCGTTCTGGACGAGGTAGAGGTCGTCGCCGACGATGCGCGAGCTGAGCGTGCCGCCGTCGACGTCGTAGATGTGCTCGAGGCGCGGCCGTGCGCGGTCGTGCGCGTCGACGACGAGCAGGCGCGTCGAGCCGTATGCGTACGTGTGCGGGCCCGGCTGCGTCGCGTAGCCCTGGAGCACGATCTGCTCGCCGCGCAGGTACAGCTGCTGCGGCGCCATCGTCTTGAACGTCAGCCGCGCGACGATGGCAGGCTTGGTCACCGGCCACGTCTTCGCGATCACGAGCTCGCCCGCGCGCAACGTGTAGACGTACTTGCCATCGGTCTTGACGATGTCGCCCTCATCGACGCCGCGCTCGTGCACGTTCGTCGTCGTGTAGTGCGAAGGGTCGGCCGGTGGAGCGGGCTGCGCGATCGGTGCCGCGCTCGGTGCCGCGCTCGGGGGCGCCGCGGCCGCACTCTTGGCCAGCGCAGGCCTCGCTGCGCCGCCTGGATAGGCGTACGGATACCCGTATCCGTAGGAGCCGTAGCCGTATCCGTATCCGGCGATCATCTGGTGAACGACCGTGTCGATCACCAGGTTCCGGACCGCCGTGCACTGGGGCGACGCGGTCATCGCGAACGAGCTCACCGCGATCGCCGGAACAGCCGCCCTCGGCTGCGCGTTGGAAGGAGCACCGAGCAGAGACACGAGCGCCGTCACTCCGAGGGCGCCGAACAGAAAGCTACGCATGGGCATGCAAACGGCCCATGCGGCGATTTGGGTCTAGTCGCTAACCGGCGGAATCTACCGGGGGGGCCGGTGTAGGCGGATCACGGCTTGCGCAGAGGCGACTCGTACCGGCCGGTATCGAGCTCCATCTCCTGGTCGACGGCACCGTCGGAGTCTCCGTAGAGGTCCTCGAGTGGTTCGCGGTGAGCGGTCCGCTTGCGCTGCGGGCTCGGATCGCGCGGGTTGCGCTTGGTGCGACTGCCGCGCTTGTCGGTAGCTGTCTGCTTCGACTTCGGCATGGGATCGATCCCAGCAAGCCGCGTGCCCTAGTTCGCGTCGCCGATCATCTTCTGCACGGCGGCGATCGCCCACGCTCTATCGATGCGTAACTCGGCAGGCCCGGGCTTGCCGTGCTCGCGCGCCGCGAGCTTCTCGTACGCGGCGATCGGGCTCGATACCTCGTCGGGTGTGCGTCCGTCCTCGTCGAAGAGGACCCACCGTAGCACTCCTGCCTCGCGGTCGATCGCGTCGAACAGCAGCACCCGATCGAGCTCGAGCTCGGACATCGACGCGAGCAGCAACACCTTCGTCATCTCGATCGCCCAGTCCTCGAGGCCGGCATCGAGCAGCTTCACCTTCTCGACGAGCGCGTTCTGCGACGGCACGAGCCTGCGCGTTCCGCTGACGCCCGACGCCGCGAACGCGGCTGCCGCTTCCTCCATCGCACGCTCGCCGCCGGGCACGACCTGGCAGTAGTACTGCGCGTCCGGATCGTGGAACAGCAGATTGGCGGACAGCTGCGTGCGCTTGCCGCACGCGCAGTCGATCACGTTGAGCTCGCCGGCGAGCAGCCGCCCCTTGTCCTGCGGGTTCGTCTGCGTGTTGATCGTCTGGACCAGCTCGCCATCGTGCTTGGTGCCGCATGCCGGGCACGTCACGCGAGCGCTACCGCGAATGACCATCTCGACCGTATAGCTCACTCACGGCGATTT